>JAFYLD010000012.1 GCA_017537245.1 Clostridia bacterium
ATACAATGAGTGAAATTTATAATTGTTATTTAATATCAAAAAATTTTTTATTATAAATTTGAAGTATTTTTTTATTTAAAACAATTAAATAAAATTCATCACCTATATTTGTAGATCTATATATTCCATCGGAATTCATACAGTAACTTTGTGAAAACGAATAACTTTTACCCTTTGGAATACGATGCTTTTTATATTTTGAAAAATAAAATATATTCGGTGTATCAAAAAAAAGCGCATTAACCTTTGGTTTAAAAGGATAATAGTATTCTCCAGCAGTATTTTTTTTGTCAACTACTGTGTCGGTCTCTATATTATAATTCTTTTTTTTCATATTTACAAAGAGTTTCAAATGAAAAAGCATATCACATCCGTACACAAATAAACCAAATAAAAAAAGCAGCACTATCAAGGTTGTTATAACAACACTTATAACAATGAACTGAAAGATAGGTAACAGTAAAAACATAAATATACCCAAAATCACTAAATCATATATTATACTGTATTTACAAAGTGTTTTTATATCTTTTTCTATCATATCTACAGTTATGCTCTCTTTTTGGTTTTCATCTCTCACAAAATCACCTCTATTTTATTGTACAAATATTTTTAAATTTATCAAGTCTTTTCCCATTTTAATAGAACTATGAGTGTTAATTTTTATAAGTATCTGTTAATACCTTTGGTTCGCTCAAAATTTAAGCATACTACATATTTCTTTAAAGATAATGAATATAAATTATTTTTTAAAATTTTTCAAAAATATAAAACCCAGCACATTTCTAATACCCCTTAATTAACGTAAGGGCAAAAAGCCGTACGTAAAAAAACATTTTAAGGAGTTTTAAAAATGAAAAAATTAGCAGCACTTTTATTAGCAATTATGGTAGTATTCACATTCGCAGGTTGTGACAAGGGCACAACAACAGTAAACGTTACTGATGGCATTTCGGTAGAAGAATGTTATTTAGCGGTAATCCACTCAAAGAGTGCCGACGAAATGGCACCGTACGTTAGCGTAGGCGATGCCAACGATTATTACGGTAACGTTCGAGATTTTTTTGGAAACGATACCTACTCGGTAAAAGCCGAAAAGTCAGGTCACTATAACGGATATGAAGTTTACTACATTACAGTACAGTCAAATAGCGACAAGTCAAAAACCGCGAGCAACTTTGAACTTTTTGAGAAAAAGGGCGACAATTATTATCTAGTTCTTGATGCCGACACAATAAGCGAAATAAATCAAAATTGCGTGTGCCCAACTTGCGCAGGTACAGGCGGCGTTACAACCGGACAAAACACCTGCGGCATTTGTGGCGGTACAGGTACACAGTACATACCTAACGCATATTACGATGCGGGCACAGGCATGTGGATGGGCAATTACATTTCATGTTCCGGTTGCGGCGGTAGCGGTCATATTGGTGGTGGCATTTCTACCCCTTGCGGCACTTGCGCTGGCAGACGTTACGTATTTGAAAAATAATATAACAACAAAAAAGGCTTGGGACAAAATCCCAAGCCTTTAAATTTTTTTAAAAAATATTAGTATGCAACGCCTTGTGCGATCATTGCGTCAGCAACCTTTTCAAAGCCTGCGATGTTTGCGCCTGCGATAAGGTCACCTTCCATACCGTACTTCTTAGCAGCATCCCAAGAGTTCTTGTAGATGTCAGCCATAATCTGGTGAAGTTTTGCGTCAACTTCTTCAGAAGTCCAGCTGTAACGCATTGAGTTCTGGCTCATTTCAAGACCGGATACTGCAACGCCGCCTGCGTTTACTGCCTTTGAAGGAGCGATAACAACGCCTGCTGCCTTGAGAACCTTGATAGCCTCGTCGGTAGATGGCATGTTAGCAACTTCTGCATAGTACTTAACGCCGTTTGCTACGATGTTCTTAGCGTCTTCTTCGCCAACTTCGTTCTGAGTAGCGCAAGGCATAACAACGTCAACCTTTTGCTCCCAAGGACGCTTGCCTGCAAAGAACTGAACGCCAAACTTGTTTGCATAATCCTCAACCTTATCGCGACCAGATGCACGCATCTCGAGCATAAAGTTGATTTTTTCTTCTGTTACAACGCCGTCTGGATCGTATACGTAACCGTCTGGACCAGAGATAGTAACAACCTTACCACCGAGCTCAGCGATCTTTTTAGCTGTACCCCAAGCAACGTTACCGAAACCAGAGATAGCAAAGGTCTTGCCCTTTACTTCTTCGCCAAATGTCTTGAGCATTTCTTCTACGTAGTAAACTGCGCCAAAGCCTGTAGCTTCTGGACGGATAAGAGAACCGCCGTATGAACGACCCTTACCGGTAAGAACGCCAACAAACTCGTTGCGAAGACGCTTGTACTGACCAAAGAGATAACCAACTTCACGAGCACCTACACCGATATCACCTGCAGGAACGTCGGTATCAGCGCCGATGTGCTTAGCAAGTTCGGTCATAAAGCTCTGGCAGAATCTCATAATTTCACCGTCTGAACGGCCGCGTGGGTCAAAGTCTGAACCACCCTTACCGCCGCCCATAGGAAGACCTGTAAGGCTGTTTTTGTAGGTTTGTTCAAAACCGAGGAACTTCATGATAGAAGCGTTTACTGACGGATGGAAACGGATACCACCCTTGTAAGGACCGATAGCAGAGTTAAACTGTACACGGAAACCGCGGTTTACCTGAACTTGACCATTGTCATCTACCCAAGATACGCGGAAAGTAATCATACGCTCTGGCTCTACCATGCGCTCGATTACGCCGTGCTTTTCAAATTTGTCGTCTGCTGCTACTACAGGCTCAAGTGACTCTAAAACGTCACGAACTGCCTGTAAGAATTCAGGCTCATTACCGTTACGCTTAACTGTATCGGCATAAACCTTGTTTAAATATTCTGACTTAAACATTTTATGTACCTCCATACAAAATATTAAAAATATCATACTATAGAATACTACTATTCTTTTTTACAGTCAATAAAAAAATTGAATTTTCCTAAACTTTTTTGCGAAAATTAGGTATTTTTCTTGACAAAAGGCTAAAAAATCGTTATCATATACTATTGTAAAGCGTTGATAAGGACAGTAACCAATTACTTTCTTTTTAAGAGAGTGCTCTCACCGGCTGTAAGGAGCATAAAGAATTTTTTGGCGAACACCACCTTTGAGTGCTGTGGGGTAACAACCATAGACGTACTAGCCGCGTTAAGGCATTGAAAGTGCCGTGAGTTTTTTCACGGAATGTGGGTGGAACCACGGAGAGTATTTTACACTTCGTCCCTAGTTTTTCTAGGCGGCGAAGTTTTTTTATTTTTTATATTATGCGAAAGGAAATACATTTATGAAAATCATTTACAAAGATGGTACAACAGCAGAGGCAGAAGTTTCTCAAGAGTTAGAAGTATTGCGCCACTCTGCAGCGCACATTATGGCGCAGGCTGTAAAGCGCCTTTATCCTCATGCAGATTTTGGCTACGGTCCTGCTACCGAAAAGGGTTTTTACTACGATATTGACCTTGGTGATACCAAACTTGCTGACGAAGATTTGGCTGCAATTGAAGCAGAAATGAAGAAAATCACCAAAGAGAATTTGCCAATTCGTCCTTACGTTATGTCACGTGAAGAAGCTATCGCTCACATGCAAGAACAGAGCGCAAAATACAAGGTTGAGCACATTGGCGACCTACCGGAAGACGCTGAAATCAGTTTCTTTAAGCAGGGCGACTACGTAGATATGTGTACCGGCCCTCACCTTTGCTATACAAAGGCACTAAAGGCATTTAAAATTACCGGTCAATCAGGTGCTTACTGGAAAAACGACAAAAACAACAAGATGCTTACCCGTATTTATGGTACTGCATTCAAAACACAAGAAGAACTTGACGCTTATCTCAAGATGGTTGAAGAAGCAGAACGTCGCGACCACAACAAACTTGGTCGTGAACTTGGCTTCTTTACCACAGTTGACGCTATCGGTCAAGGCCTTCCAATCCTTTTGCCAAAGGGTTCTCGCGTAATCCAACTTTTACAGCGTTGGGTTGAGGACGTTGAGCAAGAGCACGGCTATTTGCTTACCAAAACACCTCTTATGGCAAAGCGTGACCTTTATCGCATTTCTGGTCACTGGGATCACTACCGTGACGGCATGTTCATTTTGGGCGATGCTGACGACGAAGAAAAAGAATGTCTTGCAATGCGTCCTATGACCTGCCCATTCCAGTACCAAGTATATCTTAACTCTGCACGTAGCTATCGTGAATTACCAATGCGTTTGGGTGAAACCTCTACCCTCTTTAGAAACGAAGATTCAGGCGAAATGCACGGTCTTATTCGTGTGCGTCAGTTCACCATTTCTGAAGGTCACTTGGTGCTCCGCCCAGATCAACTCGAGGCTGAATTTGCAGACTGCTTAAGCCTTTGCAAATATTTCCTTGAAACAGTAGGTCTTCTTGAAGACTGCACTTTCCGTTTCTCACAATGGGATCCAAACAACACAGCTAAGTACGAAGGTACTGCAGAACAATGGAACGACGCACAAAACACAATGGCAAAAATTCTTGAAAACTTGGGCGTGCAGTACGAAATCGGTATTGACGAGGCTGCTTTCTACGGTCCTAAGCTTGACATTCAGTACAAGAACGTATTTGGCAAAGAAGATACCATCGTTACCATCCAAATCGATATGCTTCTTGCCGAAAAGTTTGGTATGTACTACACCGATGCTGATGGTCAAAAGAAATTGCCATACATCATTCACCGTACAAGTCTTGGTTGCTATGAACGTACACTTGCATACCTTATTGAAAAATATGCCGGTGCTCTACCTACCTGGATTTCACCAGAGCAGGTTCGTATTCTTACCATTACAGACCGCGCTAACGACTATGCCGAAGAAATTCGCGCAGCACTTGCAAAGAAATACAGAGTTAGTGTTGACGATAGCCAAAACACCCTTAAATATAAGATTAGAAACGCACAGCTTGAAAAGGTGCCTTATATGATTATTTTGGGTGACAAAGATATCGAAAACAAGACCGTATCTGTTCGTCATCGTTCAGGCGAAGACCTTGGTGCTATTACTATGGACGAGTTCCAAAGCATCCTCGCAGACGTTGTTGATAACAAACTTAAAAAGTAAAAACAAAAAGCCTTGGGAATTTACCCCAAGGCTTTTAACTTTTGGATTTTTAAAAAATTAGATAGTAGCTGCTACTAAAATTGCAATAAGGTATGCTATCAAACCGATTACACCCATAACCACGCCTGATGTGCTTACACCGTTTCTATAACCACGATTTTTAGCTGCACTACCAAAGGCAATTGCCATAATGCTAAGCGAGGAGAATATAACTACCGTTACAACAAGCGCACTCGATAAAACACCTGCTGCACCATAAGAATAATAACCGCCATAATATGAATAGCTGCTATATGCCTCTGCCGCAACTATAGTTGCAAATAACAAATACATACCATAGAATAAGCCAATAATACCTAATACCATTGCAGTAATACCAAAACCTTTGCCAGGTACCTTTGGTTTTACGTAAGGCATATAAGGCATTGGCGGTTGTTGTACACCGGTAGGAGCGCCGCATCGTGGACATACTACCGAACCATCGATATATTGTGTACCACAATTTCTACAAAAAGCCATAAAAAACACCTCTTAAAAATTTATACTTATATTTTACATTTTTTTGCCAAAATTGTCAATAAATAATATTATAAGACAAAAAAGCACCCGTCAATGACGGGTGCTTTGCATTTATTTTGCTTTGTTTCTTATGGTTTTTATATCAGATATTGTATAAAGAACTGCCGAAAACAGCATTATAACAATACTTGCTGCTATAAATAATTTTGAAATCAAGTCAGGGGTTAACGCGCTTGTAAAAAGCGGCCATACAAGATGCACAAAGATAGTGGCGTAAATTACCACCGTTGTGAGTTTGCCATGCCATACCGCCGCTACGACAAAACCTGTTTTCTTTAGGGTAATCATATTTAGTATTGCGGCCAACATTTCTTTTACAGCAAGCAAGCCTAGCATTACCGATAAAAGCGGATAATCAAAAATCAAGCAAGCCATAACGGTTATTTGAGTTAGCTTGTCAGCTATTGGATCAAAGAACTTACCAAAATCACTTACCATATTAAATTTGCGGGCAATAATGCCGTCTATAACGTCGGTAAAACCAGATATTATAAACACCACTGCAGCAAGACCACTTTCTTTATGATTAAAATAAAGCCATATAAAAAGTGGAATCAAGCATATTCGCAAAAAAGATAATAAATTAGGTAAAGTTAAAATTCTATCGTTATACTTATTGGTATTTTGATTTACCAAAAAGATTCATCCCCTTGAAATAACTAAAAAATTCCATTAGATTATAATGCATTGATATAAAAAGGTCAATACCCTATTTTTACGCGGTAATCGGCACAATAAACACACCGTCGCCATAGGTGAGATCTAACGTAAGACTACCATTTTGGTTCAAATTTACAATCTTTGGCTCGCCGTCAAAACCTGCGCCGCCGTAGATTGCAACTTCTTTACAATCTTTAAACGTAATTTGAGCCGTATTGGTTTTATCTCTTAACTCTGAAAAGTTAGTAAACATATATGCTTCGCCATATTGTTCACTCTCAAAACGGCTAATAATAAGGTCTTGTGTACCCTGTGACGCAACGTAATACTTAGCTTTTTCAAACTTTGTTTGTTTAAAATCGTCGTCATATTCTATCTCGCCGATATAAAACGTTTGGTCCTCGGTACCCGAAACACCTATCGTTTGATCCCAATCGTAAGCAAGATAAGCACTTGCAAAACCTTGCAACTCGCGATTTATCTTTTGAACGTCGTAGTAAAGCTTACTTGGTGTGTTGTCGGCATTTAGTATGCAATAGTTGTAATCTCTACCCTTTGGTACAGAATAGCAATAGTACTGCAAATTATCGGTACCAAAAGCGAGCGCGGTATTTATTTGATAACGCATATCGCCTTCGGTAAGTTCGGCCTCAAACTCAATGCCCGTTGCCGCTTGCATGATAAAGGTTGTTCTAGCGCCTGTTTCTTTTGCTTTTTTAGCAATGCCGTGATGGTTTGACACAAGCACAGATTTTGCTGTGGTTGACACGGTGTGGAAAGGATATAGATCAACCGAAATGTACGGTGTTTCGAACTTGCTCATAAAGATATCGTCATACAATTCGAGCATAGCGTCATACGACTCAAAACCATAAGGTACTGCGCCACCGATTGGAATCAAGTTTACAATATAATCGGCGTTGGGATATACCTTTTTAAAGTCTTCTATCAAACTTTCTTTTCCGTATATCGGAATATGAAAATCCTTTGGCTCGTCAACAATGTGAATGCCTGTAATAATATCTTTGTATTCACCATAAAGGTCGTAGGTACTAAATGGAGTTTCACCATTATAACCCGCGCCCTCTACCTGCTCGGCTTTCCAGTCGTTGTAGTTTAAAATCGCCTTTAGATCCATTTTTCTACAAAGCTCGAGCGCTTTCATTGTGCGCTCTGAACCCAAATAGAACTGGTCCTCACTAGTGTTGTCGAGTGAGTGATTTATCATTAAAAGAGTATTGAATCCTACGTCTTTATATAACTGCAAGCTTTCTTCAGTTAATTCGTAAGGCGCCCAATACCCCGACAAACCAAATTCTTGTTTTGGGTAGTCGGGTATCTTTTTTACCTCAACGTTACTTTCGGTAATATCTTCAGTTTTGTTATTGGTTTCGCTACAAGCTGAGATTCCTAATGTCATAAATATCACCAAAACAATACAAAATATTTTTTTGAGCATAGATTATACCTTTCTTATGCAGCAAGAGGTACGATGAACGCACCGTCGCCATAAGCGAATTCGAGCACGCAGCTACCTTTTTCATCAAGTTCAACAATCTTAGGCTCGCCTGTAAATCCTGCGCCACCGTAAATTGCTAGCGCTTTACAATCCTTGAAGGTCGCTTCTACTTTGTTGATATCTTCAGGAACGTCGCCAAAGTTTACAAACATATATGCTTCGCCGTGTGCTTCACTATCAAAACGGCTCACAACAAGGTCTTGTGTACCAAACGCTTCTACGTAGTGCTTGGCATCTTTCATTTCAACCTTTTCCCAGTTTTCATCAAGCTCGATTGCAGACACGCGATAGGTCTGTTTTTCTATGCCCGAAATACCAATTGACTGCTGCCAGTCATAAGCAAGCACCGCAGAAGCAAAGCTTTGAATTTCTGCGTTTACTTTCTTTACGTCATAGTAAAGTTGACTAGGTGTTCTGTCGCGATTGAGCATACAATTATTATATAAATAGCTTTGTATTTCAGTACCTTCAGAGTTATAGGTGGTTGGTACCGAATAGCAATAATACTGCAAGTTATCTGCGCCAAAAGCGATTGCGAGATATGCCTGCAAGCGCATATCTGACTCGCCTACTTCATCCCAAAACTCGTTACCAGTGCTAGACTGTAAAATAAATGAAGTTTCGGCATTGTATTTTTTAGCGGTCTGCGCAATTTGGTTGTAGTTATTAAGAATATTAAGACCAACCACATTCCAATTTGAACACAAGTAACAGTCAACACAGATATATGGTGTGTCAAATTTGCTCATAATATCTTTACTGTAATGTTCAAGCATTTCAGGATAATCTACATAGTCACGGCTTGCAATAGCAGTTTCCGGAATAAGATTTATCATATACTTTGTATTAGGGAAAACCTTTTTAAAATCTTCGATAAGCTCGGTATTTGAAAGCTTGGTCATTGTTTCCTTATTCGGCTCGTCGTTTATATGCACACCCTTAATTATGTCTTTATATTCACCATAATAGTCGAAGGTACTAAAAGGCTTGTTGTCAAAGTATTCGTCGCCCTCGTTAGCGCGGTTAAACCAAGACGCGCCGTAAGCAATATATACGTCAAGGCCTACTTTTTTGCATATTTTAAGCGCTTCCATAGTACGCTCTGAACCGATGTAATATTGTGTTTGGCTGTTTCTAGGCTGCTCATCGTGATTTGTAAATGAACACACGTTAAAGCCTGCGTCTTTATAAAGCATAAACGCTTCTTCGGTTATATCGTGTGGTGCCCAAAGACCGCAGAGTTCAAACTCTTGATTTTCGTATTTAGGCAAGTTAGTTTGTGTGTATGGTTCTTTTTTGTCGGCGGTACTGGTGGTATCATCCTTTTTATCGGTTGATTCAGCACAACCTACAACTGCGCAACACATTGCGCACGCTAAAATGAGCGCTAATACTTTTTTAAACATAATGTATCACCTTTCATCTTTTAAATTTAAGATAATGGTACTATAAATACGCCTTCGCCGTATTTTAGTTCTAATGAAAGTTTGCCGTCATCGGCAATTTCTACTATCTTTGGCGTGCCGGTAAAACCATCGCCGCCGTAAATTGCAACCGCGCCGCAATCTTTAAAAGTAGCGGTTACGGTATTGGTTTTTTCTCTTTCGGCAAAGTTTACAAACATATAACTTTCGCCATATTTTTCGCTTGTAAATCTACTTACTATCAAATCGTGCGTAGCAGTAGCCTCTTCAAAGTGCTTTGCATCGTCGAATTTAGAGCGTTCAAGATTATCGTCATATTCGAGCGCAAACACGCGTTGTGAATATTCCTCTGTACCAGAAACACCAATTGATTTGTCCCAGCTATATGCTAGCATAGCGCTTGCCATACCCTGTATCTCGTTGTTTATTTCTTGTACGTAATAGTATAGATAACTTGGAGTTTTGTTATCGGGCATTAGCATACAACAGTTGTAATCTCTATCCACAGGTTTTGAATAACAATAATACTGTATATTTTGCGCACCAAAAGCTAACGCTGAATATACCTGCCAACGCATATCGCCCTCGGACAATTCCTCGTGGAATTCTACGCCCGTGCTCGACTGCATAATCATTGTTGTGCTAGCGCCGGTTTCTTTTGCCGCCTTTGCTATCACATCGTAACCCATCGCCAATTTTTCGGGAGAGTCGGGCAACTTATTATGGAACGGATATAAATCAAGAGATATATACGGATTATCAAGTTTTTTTACTATACTGTTCATATAATCGTCGAACAATGCGTAATAGTCGGTATAACCATAATACTCGCCACCCGCCGTTATAGAAACAATATTAACCATATATTTAGCATTTGGATAAACCTTTTGGAAATCCTTTATGATGGTATCATTAGATATTGCTTCCATGTCGTCTTTATGGGGTTCATCCTTAATATGTACGCCCTTAATGATATCCTTGTATTCGCCGTAATAGTCGTGTTTACTAAACGGTGTTTCGCCAAAATAATCTTGCCCCTCAATAGCGCGCACAAACCATGAATTTCCGTACGCTATATAAACGTCAAGACCTACTTTTTTGCAAATTTTGAGAGCTTCCATAGTACGATTTGAACCAAGATAATACTGATTATCGCTAGTTCTAGGAACTTCATCGTGGTTGGTAAACGAAACAACGTTAAATCCCGCTTCCTTGTACTGCAAAAAAGCCTCTTCGGTCATCTCGGTCGGTGCCCAAAGACCGCAAATTTCAAATTCTTGCGGTTCGTATTTAGGTAAGTTTGCTTGTGTGTACGGTTCTTTTTTATCGGTTGCGTTTGTTGTTTCTGACATTTCATCACCCTTTTCGTCGGTGGATTCTCCACAACCTACAACAGCAAAAGACATGCTACACGCTAAAATAAATGCTAATACTTTTTTAAACATTTTATCTTCCTTTATATATAGGCTGGCGAAAATTCGCCAGCCTATATTTACGTCAAATATTAAGCAACAGGTACTATGAACACGCCTTCACCATAAGCGAGTTCAAGAGTAACTTCACCTTTTTCGTTAAGATCTAGTGTTTTTGGTGTGCCGCTAAAGCCTGCGCCGCCATATACCATAATCTTGCTGCAATCTTTAAAGGTTGCGGTTAGAGTGTTGGTATCTTCGCGGTCTGCCCAGTTAAGGAACATATAAGCATCGCCAAAATCGTTACTTGTAAACTGGCTTAACGCTAGGTCATGACTGCAAGATACGTCAACAAAATTCTTTGCATTATTGAAAGTAATATAGTTGAAATCATCGTCCAACTCAAGAGGCGCTACTCTATAAGTTGTTTCTTCATAACCTGATTTGCCAATTGTTGTTTCCCAGTCATAAGACAAGATAACGTTTGAATATGACTGAATTTCTTTATGAATCTTTTGTAAGCTGAAATAAACGTCGCTTGGTGTACCATCACGGTTTAGCATGCACTGATCGTACATATATACCGGATCACCATTTTCATCCAAGCTCATTGGTACAGCATAGCAATAGTACTGCAAAGTGTCTGCACCAAACAAAAGTGCGTTATACACTTCCCAACGCAAATCGCTCTCGCTAAGAGTCATTTCAAACTCTTTTCTACCCTCGTCTGCGCCGCCGATACTAGACTGCAAAATATAGGCAGGTTTTACGCCGTATTTTTTAGCTGAGTTTGCAATATATAGGTAGTTTGCAAGCAAAGTGCCATCGTCTTGAGTATAGTCTTGATGGAATGGGTAAACGTCAACAGATACGTATGGGTTATCAAACGGCTCCATAAATACTTCTTCATAAAGAGCCATCATTTCTTCATAGGTTTCAAAGCCACGGCTAGAAAGCGCAGTCATTGGAATAAGGTTTGCTATGTATCTAGCGTTTGGATAAACCTTTTTAAAGTCTTCTACCAAAGTCTTATTACCATAGGTGTCAAAATGACCTCTGTTTTTATATGGCTCGTCAACGATATGAATACCAGTGATTATATCTTTGTATTCGCCGTAAACGTCAAACTTGCTAAATGGTGTTGCGCCATAATAATCTTCGTCGGCTTCTGACCAAGTTGCTATCCAATCGTTGTAATTAAGTATTGCCTTTAGACCTACTTTTTTACACATTTTAAGCGCTTCCATTGTGCGCTCTGATCCCAAATAAAACTGCTCTTCGCTAGTTTTATTTAAAGAATGGTTTATCATTGCAAAATGAGTAAAGCCAGCTTCTTTATAAAGGGTAAAACTTTCTTCGGTTATTTCATAAGGAGCCCAGAAACCAGAAAGTTCAAATTGTTTGTTAACGTATTGCGGTTTGCTTTGCTCGGTTGCGGTTGTATCGTCTTTAGAGGTATTTTCAGCCTCTTGGCCGCAACCAACAACGGCAAATGCCATAGTGAGTGCTAAAAGTAATGATATAACTCTTTTAAACATAGTTTTCACCTTAATCTAAAGAATATTTCTTTTCATAAGCGCTATATTCTTCTACAAAGTTACCAACAGCCTCGGTTTTAACGTTTCTTAAATACTTGTGAGTATCAAGCTTTGGTGAATCTTGTTGAATTGTATATACCGCGATATTTGAACAGTGGTCTGATACACGCTCAATATTTGTAAGCAAATCAGAGAATACAAAGCCGAGTTGAACTGTGCACTCGCCCTTTTGTAGACGATCAATATGACGTGCTTTAAGCTGATCTTTAAGCTTGTCAATTACCTGCTCAATAGGTTCAACGTGAGCTGCCATTTCAAAGTCGTCGTTAACGTACGAATCAACCGTAATATTAACGATTTCTCTAAGCGCTTCTATTGTAACGCCAAGTTCGCGTTTAGCGTCGTCAGAGAACACGATATTCTTTTCTTTAATTTCAAGCGCTGTATCACAAAGGTTAAGCGCGTGGTCACTAATACGCTCAAAGTCACTAAGTGAGTGTAGCATACGAGATACCGCGTGCGAATCATTTTCGGTAAGATTATTACTACTAAGTCGCACAAGATAAGTACCAAGCTTGTCCTCGTATTTATCGGTAAGTGTTTCGGTATCTTTTATGAACTGCGCCTTTTCGTCATCATATTTATCGATAACTTCAAGCGATGCCATAATTGCCTGGCGAGCATGTTCTGCCATTTCGTTAGAAATTCTGCGACACTCACTAATAGCAAGTGGTGTGTTGTGGAAAAGACGCTCGTCCAAAAATACGGTGTGTTTCTTTTCATCACCGTCAGGAATAATTTTTGTACAGAACTTGATAATAAGTCCCTTAATTGGGAATAGAACGATTGTAGTAATAACGTTAAACATTGTATGTATAATAGCAACGTCAACCATGCTAACGTCAGAGCCAAGCCAACGAACGCCAAACAACGGCATTAAATACATAATTACCATACAAAGAGCCGAGCCAAACACGTTTACAAAGAAATGCATTATAACAACGCGCTTTGCATTTTTGTTAGTACCAACGCTTGAAATAAGTGCGGTAACACAAGTACCAATATTAGCGCCAAGCACTAGTGGTATTGCCATCTGCCAAGAAATGCCGCCCGCAAGCGCCAACGCCTGTACAATACCGATAGTAGCAGCACTCGACTGAATAATACCTGTAAATATAGTAGAAACCAAAAGCGCAATTATAGGACTTTCAAGGCTACCAAGGAATACGTCAAAACCGTCAATCTTTCTTACAGACGCCATTGACGCGCTCATAAGCTCCATACCAAACATCAAAACAGCGAAGCCAATGAATATAATACCCAATTGACGCTTCTTTTCTGATTTTGATATCATACGGATTACCGTACCGATAAACGCAAGTATTGGCGCAAAGGTCATTGGTTGCAACAAGGTAAGCCAAAAACTGTCTTTGCTAATACCGGTCAAACTAAGTATCCACGCGGTAAGCGTTGTACCAACGTTTGAACCCATTATCATACCAAAGGTATTTCCAAACAATACTATACCCGAGTTTACAAGACCTACAAGCATAACGGTCATTGCCGAAGACGACTGTACCGCTACTGTAATGCCCGCACCCAAAAAGAAACCTAAAAAGTCGTTAGAGGTTACTTTTTTCATAGTGCGCTCAAGACCGCCGCCAGCCATTGTTTCAAGACCAGATGACATTACGTTCATACCGTACATAAAGAATGCCAAACCGCCCACAAGCATTGCGAACATTATAAGCACTTGGGTTGAGCCGCTACTGTCTATTAAAATATCCATATTATGGTTTTCCTCCAATTAAATATATGGGTAATTAGAACTTGATTTTTTCAGCGATGTATGATTTAAGCTCGGCGATTGGAATACGAACCTGCTCCATGCTGTCACGTTCGCGAACTGTTACGCAACCGTCCTCTTCACTTTCAAAGTCATAAGTAATGCAGAATGGTGTGCCGATTTCGTCCTCACGACGATAACGCTTACCGATAGAACCTGCATCGTCAAAGTCAACCATAAATTCTTTTGCGAGATCGTTCTTAATTTCCATAGCCTTATCAGAGAGTTTCTTAGAAAGTGGAAGAACTGCAGCCTTAAATGGAGCAAGTGCCGGATGCAAGCGAAGAACTACACGCTTGTCGCCCTTTTCATCTTCCTCTTCGTCATAAGCATTGCAAAGGAATGCAAGTGTTACACGGTCTGCACCAAGAGATGGTTCGATAACGTATGGAACGTATTTTTCGTTTGTTTCAGGATCAAAGTATTCCATTGGCTCGCCTGAGTGTTCAGCATGCTGACTAAGGTCATAGTCAGTACGGTCAGCAACGCCCCAAAGTTCACCCCAACCAAATGGGAACAAGAACTCAAAGTCGGTTGTAGCCTTTGAATAGAAACAAAGTTCGTCTTTATCGTGGTCGCGAAGACGGAGTGATTCTTCATCCATACCCAAGTTTACAAGCCAATCGCGGCAGAAGCTGCGCCAGTAGTCAAACCACTCAAGGTCGGTACCAGGCTTGCAGAAGAATTCAAGTTCCATCTGCTCGAACTCACGAATACGGAATATAAAGTTACCTGGGGTAATTTCGTTACGGAAAGATTTACCAATCTGACCTACGCCAAAAGGCAACTTGCGACGTGTTGTGCGTTGAATGTTCTTAAAGTTTACAAATATACCCTGTGCGGTTTCTGGGCGAAGATAAAGTGTTGAAGAACTATCTTCTGTAACGCCCTGGAATGTCTTAAACATAAGGTTAAACTTACGAATATCGGTAAAGTCGTGTGAACCGCAATCTGGACAAGCAATGCCCTTTTCTTTTATGTAGGCCATCATATCAGCGTCGCTCATAGCAGCTGGGTTATCATCAAGACCGTTTTGGGCTACGTAATCTTCGATAAGCTTATCTGCTCTGTGACGAGTCTTGCACTGACGGCAGTCCATAAGAGGATCAGAGAAACCGCCCAAGTGACCTGAAGCTACCCATGTTTCAGGGTTCATAATGATAGCACTGTCAAGACCTACGTTGTATGGATTTTCTTGAACAAACTTTTTCCACCAAGCGCGCTTGATGTTGTTTTTTAGTTCAACGCCGAGTGGGCCGTAATCCCATGCGTTTGCAAGACCACCGTAGATTTCACTACCCGGGTATACAAAACCTCTGCCCTTTGCGAGGTTTACAATTGTTTCCATCGTTTTTTGTGAATTTTCCATTTTTTTCATCCTTTCGGGAAATCATATTTATACGAATATAATAGTACCCAAAATTGAGCAAAAAGTCAATAACTTTATAAACTTTATAGCCTTGACATATTTATGTATATGTTATATAATCTTATTGCAATATTTTAAAATCTTATTTTAGGAGATATTCCAATGGCAGAGATGAATTTTTTAACCTACAAAGGTAAACCACTCGTAAGAAAAGGTAAAGAAATTTATTACGGCGATATGAGTGAAAAATATATCGTAAAATTCGAAATTCTTTCCGCAACAAAAGACGGCAAAATTGAAATCGCTGACAAGGTATCTGTACAACTTCTTGACAGCAACACCGATAAGCCTGTAAAAGACCGCATAAAAAAAGAAAGTGTTAAGGACAATTTGTTCACTGCTCTCGACCTTGGCCTTACTTGGCTTGAGCGCGCTTTAAAAGAATAATTTTAACATACCCAAGTCGTAAAAACGGCTTGGGTATTGTTGCTTTTTTAAAAGCGATTTCGGAGTGTAAAAATTATCTCTTTTTTTCGCAAAAACACCTTTTCAAAATGGAAAATATATGTTATTATATATATTAATACAATTTTAGCATCATTTTTGTTAAATTTTGTTGAAATCTGTAAGGAGGATAAATTTATGAAAAAGAAAATCAGCAAACTTCCCTTTAAAGGCACTGCCGAGCAAGAAGCGCAACTCAAAGCAGTTATCGCTGAAAACTGCCACGACAAAAGCAACGTTATGGTAGTTATGCAAAAGGCACAGGATATCTACGGATATTTGCCACTCGAAGTTCAAGAAATGATTGCTGAAGGTATGGGCGTATCACTTGAAAAAGTATACGGCGTTGCTACCTTCTACGCTCAGTTCTCACTTTCACCTAAGGGTAAGTACAACATCTCGGTTTGTCTTGGTACCGCTTGCTACGTTGTAGGTTCAGGCGACATTTTTGACAAGCTAAGCGAGAAGCTCGGTATCGGCGCTGACGAGTGTACCGAAGATGGTAAGTTCTCTCTTACTGCTTGCCGTTGCATCGGCGCTTGCGGTTTGGCTCCTGTTCTTACCGTTAATGAAGACGTTTTTGGTCGTCTTACCGTTGATGACGTTGATGGCATTCTAGCAAAATACGCTGACTAAAGGATAGATACTTATGAAAATAAGTCAAATGCAAGAACTTCTTGAAGCAAGGGTCCTTTGCTGTGAGGAAAACGTTGGCCGCCACGTTTATTCGGCGTGCGGTTGCGACCTTATGAGCGACGTTTTGGCCTACGTTAAAGATCAAGCAGTTTTGCTAACCGGACTTGTAAATCCACAGGTTATTCGTACAGCCGAAATGATGGATATGATTTGTATTGTTTTTGTCCGCTCAAAGGTCCCTACCCAAGAAATGATCGACCTTGCTCGTGAAAGCGGCATTGTCTTGATGGTTTCTGATAAAAGACTATACGAGGCTTGCGGTTTACTTTACCACAACGGCCTTGTAGGAAATAAGGATAAAAATTGAGCGAAGCTTTAAATTTCCATTTTATTGTAGATGGAAATGATTTTACCTCAGCAGGTCAAGCATCAATATAAATCAAAAAAAATCTTCGACAGTTAGGGTTAGACCCCGAAACTATCCGACGCGTATCCATCGCCATGTACGAAGGCGAAATTAATATGGTAATACATGCTCACGGCGGCGAAGCTGACGTTAACGTGTACGAAACGCATATTGAAATAATCCTAAAGGATAAAGGCCCCGGTATTAAAAATATTGAACAGGCAATGCAAGAAGGTTTTTCGACCGCTCCCGATCAAATTCGTTCGCTAGGTTTTGGCGCTGGTATGGGACTACCCAATATGAAACGCTATACCGACGATATGAATATTGAATCAGAAGTTGGAGTTGGCACAACCGTTACCATGCGTGTTGATTTGTAAGGAGTAGTTTATGCAAACTTATGAACATTCGGTTTTACTCGATATGGGTAAATGCACCGGCTGTACTACCTGTTTGCGTCACTGCCCTACCGAAGCAATTCGCATAAAGGACGGTCACGCTGTTATAAACAGCGATAGGTGCATCGACTGCGGCGAGTGTATTCGCGTTTGCCCACACAAAGCAAAAAAAGCCGTGTGCAGCAAACTTGAAAGTATGAACCGCTTTAAGTGGAAGATTGCTCTTCCCGCGCCTACTTTGTACGGCCAGTTTGATAATCTTGATGATATTGATTACGTGTTAACAGGACTTTTAAACATCGGCTTTGACGACGTTTACGAAGTTTCTAAAGCGGCAGAACTTGTTTCTGCTTATACGCGTCTTTATCTAAAAACCGACGGAGTAATAAAACCTGCTATCAGTTCCGCCTGCCCTGCGGTAATGCGACTAATAGCGCTTAGATATCCGTCGCTTAGCGATAACATTATTCACATGCTTCCTCCAATGGAGGTTGCCGCACGCCTTGCGCGTGAACGCGCACTTAAAAATCACCCCGAACTTGAGCCCGATGACATAGGCGTTTGTTTCATTTCGCCGTGTCCCGCTAAGGCAAGCTACGTTAAAAACGGATTTGCCGGTTACGAAAGTCAGGTTGACGAGGTTGTATCTATCAGTGATATCTATTTCTTGCTTATTAATGCAATGAAAAGAGAAACTCCTGTTAATACGCTCTCGGAATCGGGTATGATTGGTATTGGTTGGGCGCGTTCCGAAGGTGAAGCAACGGCAATCTTTAACGAAAATTACCTTGCGGCAGACGGCATTGAAAACGTTAATCGTGTTCTTGACCAAATAGAAAACGGAAATATACCACAACTTGAGTTTGTCGAGCTTAACGCTTGTACAGGCGGTTGCGTAGGCGGTGTGCTTACAATGCAAAATCCGTTCATCGCAAAAGCCAGACTTCAAACCTTGCGTAGATATTTACCCGTTTCTCAAAACTTTTTAAGCGGAGAAGATTCTAAATACATTCCCGATTACTACCTATTTAACGAGTTGCCCGAATATTTGCCAATATCTCGCCTTAGCAGCAATTTGGCTGAATCTATGCGAATGATGGCCGATATTCAAAAACTGCGTGAATGTTTGCCCGGTATTGACTGCGGCTCTTGCGGCGCTCCTACTTGTAGAGCTTTTGCCGAAGACGTAGTAAAAGGAAATGCTAAATTAGAAGATTGTCTTATAAAACTACATAAAAAGGGAGATTAAAATGACGGTATATAAACTTGCTGATGAGTGTCAATTTAATATCCTTAACCTATCGGACCCCGACCGAGAGATAGACGGCGTATATATCGGCGACTTGCTTAGTTGGGTGATGGGTAAAGCCCAGTATGATAACGTTTGGATTACTATTATGTCCAACATAAACGTTATTGCAGTGGCATCTCTTTCCGACGTATCTTGTGTTCTTTTGGCAGAGGACGTTACACTTGACGCCGACGTACTTGCTACCGCAAAAGAAAAAGGTATAAACGTTCTTTCAACCTCACTTTCCGCTTTTGACGCTGCAATAAAAATCTCGGGTGTGATGTAATGAATAGGTACTACTACGACCTACACATTCACTCTTGTCTATCCCCTTGTGGCGATGACGACAACACCCCAAACAATATTGCAGGCATGGCATCACTTTGCGGACTAAACGTTGTAGCGCTAACCGACCACAACACAACCGAAAATTGCCCCGCATTTTTCGAGGCGGCTCGCAGATACGGCATTGTACCAATCGCCGGTATGGAGCTTACTACCAGCGAGGACATTCACGTTGTATGTCTTTTTGAAACGTTAGAAAACGCTATGGCATTTGGACAAAAGGTAAAAGAATATCGCATACCTATAAAAAACCGTCCCGATATTTTCGGTTCTCAGCAAATTCTTGACGGACAAGATAACATAATCGGTGAAGAAGAAAATTTGCTTATAAACGCAACCCTTATTTCTATAAATGAAGTGCCTGATTTGGTGGGTGAATTTGGTGGCGTTTGCTACCCCGCTCACATTGACCGCCAATCAAACGGTGTTATATCAATACTAGGCACCTTCCCTTGTAGTCCATTTTTTAAATGCGCCGAGTTACACGACGGCGAAAAGAAAGATGAGTACGTACAGAAATATGGTTTGCAAGATAAAATTTTTATCGTAAGTTCAGATGCGCACAATCTTGGTGATATGCGCGACAAACAAAACTATTTTGAACTGGACGACGAGCCTTATAGCAGCAGTCTTGTTCGCAAACGACTTTTCGAATTATTGAGGTAACGTTATGAAAGAGTTATCGCTTAATATTCTTGATATTACCGAAAATTCGGTAAAGGCGGGCGCAACGCTTACCGAGATATCAATTATTGAGATTGGTGATACGCTCACCCTTACAATAAAGGATAACGGCCACGGTATGAGTGATGAAATTTTAAAAACGGTTGAAAATCCGTTTTACACCACACGCACCACCAGAAAGGTCGGTCTTGGTATTCCGTTACTTAAACTTGCGGCCGAGCAGACCGGCGGAAACGTTAAAATAGTTTCTAGCACAGACGCTACAAATCACGGTACAACCGTGACGGCAACGTTTTTTAAAAATCATCTGGACTTTACACCACTGGGTGACGTAAAAGAAACAATTGTTACCTTAATACAAGGTCATCCAAACACTGATTTTCTTTTTACTCACCAGACAAATGGTGGCGAAGTAAAACTTGACACCCGCGAACTTCGCGAAGCATTAGAGGGTGTCCCACTTGACACGTACGAGGTTATCGTATGGATTAAAGAGTATCTTAATGAACAGTATCAACTGTTAAATAATAGATAAATTATTTCCAGAAAGGAAGTTATAAAATGAAATCTTTGGCTGAACTTCAAGCAATCAAAGACAAAATGAAAGACAAGGTTGTAATTCGTGAGGGCTCTCTCACAACACGTGTTGTTGTTGGTATGGCTACTTGCGGTATTGCAGCAGGCGCTCGCCCGGTTCTTGGCGCTTTTGTTGAGGCAGTAAATGAAAGTGGTTTGGCACAGTCTGTTACAGTATCACAAACAGGTTGTGTAGGTCTTTGCCAGTATGAACCTATCGTTGAGGTTTATGAAGCAGGTAAAGAAAAAGTTACCTACGTTAAGATGACTGCTGATAAGGCAAAAGAAGTAGTAGAAAAGCATCTTAAGGGTGGCAAGGTTGTAGTAGAATACACCGTTGCTAACTGTGAATAATTTGGAGGTAAAGTTATGATTCGTGCACATGTACTTATTTGTGGCGGTACAGGCTGTACCTCGTCAGGCAGTAAGTCAATTCAGCAGGCTTTTGAAAGCAATATCGCAGCTGCAGGTCTTGAAGAAGAAGTAAAACTCGTTCAGACAGGTTGTTTCGGTCTTTGCGCATTGGGTCCTGTTGTTATAGTTTATCCTGACGGTACTTTCTATAGCCGTGTTACCACAGATGACGTAAAAGAAATCGTAGAAGAACATCTTCTTAAAGGTCGTCCTGTTGAACGCTTAATTTATAGCGACACAGGTGAAGAAAACGTAGATATAACCAACGTATCACTTAACGATACAACATTCTACAAATCACAAAACCGTGTTGTTCTTCGCAACTGCGGCGTTATCGATCCAGACAACATAGACGAATATATCGCTATGGATGGTTACGCAGCTCTTGGTAAGGTTCTTACCGAAATGAAACCTGAGGACGTTATCCAAACAGTTATGGATTCCGGTCTTCGCGGTCGTGGTGGCGGCGGCTTCCCAACCGGTCTTAAGTGGAAATTCTGCGCTCCTAACAAGGCAGCTCAAAAATACGTAGTATGTAACGCCGACGAAGGTGACCCAGGCGCGTTCATGGACCGTTCTGTTCTTGAAGGTGACCCACACTGTATCATCGAAGCTATGGCTATCGCCGGTTACGCAGTAGGCGCTACTAAGGGTTACGTTTACGTTCGTGCTGAGTACCCAATCGCTGTTGCTCGTTTGCAGCACGCTATCGACCAGGCTAACGAATACGGTCTTCTCGGTAAAGACATCTTTGGTTCAGGCTTTGACTTTGACCTTCAGATCCGTCTTGGTGCAGGCGCATTCGTTTGCGGTGAAGAAACTGCTCTTATGACTTCTATCGAAGGCAACCGTGGTGAACCACGTCCACGTCCTCCATTCCCTGCAGTTAAGGGTCTTTACAACTCACCAACAGTTGAAAACAACGTTGAAACATTTGCAAATATTCCACAAATCATCCTAAAGGGTGCTGACTGGTTTAAGTCAATGGGTACCGAAAAATCATCAGGTACAAAGGTATTTGCATTGGGCGGTAAGATTGAACACACCGGTCTTGTAGAAATCCCAATGGGTACTACACTCCGTCACATCATCGAAGATATCGGTGGCGGTATTCCAAACGGCAAGAAGTTTAAGGCTGCTCAAACAGGTGGTCCTTCAGGCGGTTGTATTCCTGAATCACTCATCGATACCGAGGTTGACTTTGACAACCTTACCGCTATCGGTTGTATGATGGGTTCCGGCGGTCTTATCGTTATGGACGAAGACAACTGTATGGTTGATATGGCTAAATTCTTCCTTGAATTTACCGTTGACGAATCTTGTGGTAAATGTACTCCTTGCCGCGTAGGTACAAAGAGACTTCTCGAAATGCTCGACAAGATTACATCAGGCAAGGCAAACCTTGAAGATATTGACAAACTCGAAGAACTTTGCTACTACATTAAGCAAAACTCACTTTGTGGTCTTGGTCAAACAGCACCAAACCCAGTACTTGCTACACTTAAGTTCTTCCGTGACGAATATATTGCTCACGTTGTTGACAAGAAGTGTCCTGCAGGCGTATGTAAAGATCTTCTTACATTCGTTATTGATAAAGACAAATGTATCGGTTGCGGCCTTTGCGCTAGAAATTGTCCTGTTGGCGCTATCAACAAGACAGACTACGTAGCACCTGGTCACAAGCTTCCTTCTTACACCATCGATACTGAAAAGTGCATTAAGTGCGGCGTATGTATCGGTAACTGTAAGTTTAAGGCAATCAATAAAGCATAAGAAAGGAGCCAACAATAATGGATATGATTAACGTAAAAATTAACGGTATCGCAGTAAGCGTACCACAGGGCTCCACCGTTTTAGAAGCAGCCCGCGTAGCAGGTGTAGAAATTCCTACCCTTTGCTTTATGAAAGAAAAGAACGAAATTGGCGCTTGCCGTATTTGTATGGTAGAGGTTAACGAAGGTCGCGGTTTCCGTATGGTTACTGCTTGCGTATTCCCTTGCTCAGATGGTATGGAAGTTATCACCAATTCTGAAAAGGTTCAAAAGTCACGCAAGACTACACTTGAACTTATTCTTTCAACTCACGATAAGAAGTGCCTTTCTTGCGCACGTTCTACAAATTGCGAACTTCAAAAACTTTGCCGCGACTACGGCGTAGATGAAGGCGCATTTGAAGGCTTTAAGCCAGTATATGACCTTGACTACAGCACTCCACACCTTGTACGTGACAACAACAAGTGTATTCTTTGCCGTCGTTGCGTAGCAGTTTGTGAAGAGCAGTACGTAAGCGTTATCGGTGCTAACGACCGTGGTATTGACACCAACATTGGTCAAGCATTTGAACTTTCTCTTAACAATACTCCTTGTATCTCTTGCGGTCAGTGTACTGCAGTTTGTCCTACAGGCGCTCTTACCGAAAAGGACGATACAGACAAGATTTGGGCAGCTTTGGCTGATCCTACCAAAACAGTTGTTGTTCAGACAGCTCCTTCAATCCGCGCAACTTTGGGCGAATGCTTCGGCATGCCAATCGGCTCTAACGTTGAAGGTAAAATGGTAGCAGCACTTCGTCGTCTTGGCTTCGCTAAGGTATTTGACACCGACTTTGCTGCTGACCTTACAATCGTTGAAGAAGCAAACGAGCTTCTTGACCGCGTTAAGAACGGCGGCACACTTCCAATGATTACATCTTGCTCACCAGGTTGGGTTAAGTTCTGCGAATTCTACTATCCTGATATGCTCGCTCACCTTTCTAGCTGTAAGTCACCTCAGCAGATGGCAGGCGCAGTTATTAAGACATACTGGGCAGAAAAAGAAGGCATCGATGCTAAGGATATCGTTAGCGTATCAGTAATGCCTTGTACTGCAAAGAAATTCGAAATTGGTCGTGACGATCAGTCAGCTGCAGGTGTTCCTGACGTTGATATCGCTATCACAACGCGCGAACTTGGTCGTATGATCGAGCGCGCAGGTCTTAACTTTGTTAACCTTCCTGACGAAGATTTCGATAGCCCACTCGGTGAAGATACCGGTGCTGCTGTAATCTTTGGCGCAACAGGCGGTGTTATGGAAGCTGCTCTTCGTACAGCTAACGACTGGATTAGCGGTAAAGACAACGCAGACGTAGAATACGCTGCAGTTCGTGGCACAATGGGTCTAAAGCAGGCTACTGCTAAACTTGGTGATATGGAAGTTAAGGTGGCTGTAGCTTCTGGCGCTGCTGCTGCAAAGGTTGTTATGGACAGAATGAAGGCCGGCAACCCAGACGGTTGGGCATTTGTTGAAATCATGGGTTGCCCAGGCGGTTGCGTAAACGGCGGCGGTCAACCAATTCAACCACAATCTGTTCGTGACACAGTTGATCTTAAGGCTGTTCGTGCAAAGGCTCTTTATGATCAAGATGCTGCAAGCACACTCCGTAAGTCACACGAATCACCTGTTGTTAAGGCTCTTTACAGCGAATGGTATGACGGTTTTGGCGGCCACAAGGCTCACCACGACCTCCACACCAGCTACACCGCTCGTAAGAAGTACAACGCTGAATAATAAATAACGTTTACACCCGAAGGGAAGCCTTCGGGTGTTTTTTTAGTTTCGTTCTTTTGTTAATTTTTTTAATAGTTTTGCGTTATCGGCGTTTATATCTTCGCGACGTACTCGCCAAATCCAGTTGTCCCCTATCGTACCGGGTACATTCATTCGAGCAGATGAATCAAGTTGTAACAGGTCTTGCATTGGTATTATGCAAAGCATAGCACCTGATTTTGACAAAGCTCTAATCATAGCGTGCGCCACGCTGTAATTTTCTTCTTTTACAAAAGAGTTAAACACCACTTTTTCTTTAACAGATGCCTTAACGTACCAACCAAGCGCGGTATCGTTGTCGTGAGTCCCCGTATAGCAAACACAGTTATACGGGTAATTTTGCGGCAGATAGATATTTTGTGTGTCGCCATTAAATGCGAACTGTAAAATCTTCATATTTGGAAAGCCGGTATACTCTAATAGCTCTATTACCTTTTCATCTTCTTCGCCACCGAGGTCCTCGGCTATTATGTTTATTTCTCCTAAATTTTCTTTAATCTTGTTCCAAAAATCTTTACCCTCGCCGTCAATCCAACTTCCGTAAAGCGCGCTCTTGCCGTTTGGAATATTATAAAACTCGGCAAAAGCTCGAAAGTGGTCTATGCGAACAACGTCATACATATCACGACAAAATTCCAGTCTTTTTTGCCACCAACCATAATCGTCTTGACGCATATTTTGCCAATCGTATATAGGATTCCCCCACAACTGCCCGTCGCTTGAAAAAACGTCGGGTGGCACACCCGCTACCATCGTAGGTTTAAAATTGCGATCCAGCAAAAAACAATCGGGATTTGACCACACGTCGGCACTGTCGGGCGATACGTAAAACGGAATATCACCAATAATTTTTACACCGCGCGCGTTTGCGTAACGCTTTAGGTCAAAATATTGGCAAAAGAAAAAATACTGCGCGACCTTATAAAACTCAATTTCACACTTGTATTTTTCTTTAAACTCGTTTAAAAAATCAGGTAGTTGGTATTTAAAACCATCAGGCAATTCGGGCAAACTTTTAGCACCAAACACCTCGAACGCAGTTTCAAAAAGCGCGTAATCGTCAAGCCAAAACGTGTTTTCGCGACAAAAGTTTTGATAGTTTTTATCGTCCTTATCAAAGTTTTGCGTCGCTTTTTTAATTAGCGGTATTTTAAATTTACGAACAGCGTCATAATCAACCTTGTCACCAAAGTTATAACTCGGTAAATCACGTTTATCTATAAGTCGGTCACGAAGCAAAAAATCGATGTCTATATAAAGTATTTCTCCAGCAAAACTGCTAGCTGATTTATAGGGCGAATTCCCCTCGCCCAAAGGACAAAGGGGTAATATCTGCCAAAAGCGTTGCCGCGCCGCGCACAAAAAGTCCACAAACTCATACGTATCGACGCCAAGGCTACCTATACCATAAGGCGACGGCAAGGACGAAACCGCCAATAGCACACCGCTATATTGTTGATTATCCTTTGACGGCACCCGCGGCCACACCCTTTATAATATATTTTTGACAAGACAGATAAAAAATTACCACAGGGACAATTGCAAGTACCAACATTGCCATCATGGCGCCCATATCTACCGAGCCGTACCCACCTTTTAAATACTGTACCGCTATCGGAATAGTTTTATAATCGCTACCTATTACAAGATAAGGCAATAAATAATCGTTCCACACCCACATAGTATTAAGAATTGCAACGGTTATTGCTGTAGGCTTTAGTATTGGAAAAACAACTCGCCAAAATGTCTCGAAAACGTTGCAACCATCTATAATAGATGCTTCTTCCAAACTTTTTGGTATTGATTTCACAAATCCTGAAAAAATAAACACCGAAAGTCCAGCACCAAAACCAAGATATATAAAAATTAGTCCTATCGGGTTATCAAGTCCCAACACGTTTGCCATTTTTGACATTGTGAACATTACCATTTGAAAAGGAACTATCATAGAAAAAACAAAGAGATAATAAAGCGTTTTATTAAACCTTGTTTTAAATCGTGTTATATACCACGCCGTCATAGCAGTAAAAATAATTATTACCGCTACCGAACAAACCGTAATAAAAAGCGACCAAAAAAATGCCGATAAAAAGTCGGTATCGTTTATGCCGCTAATATAATTTTCAATTCCTACAAAGGTATTGCTATTAGGTAGCACAAACGGCTCTTGGCTAATTGAAAACTTATCTTTAAAGGAATTGACAACAACCGTAACAATAGGCACCAAAAACACTACACTCGAAAACAGCAAAACTATAAATGATAAAATATTTGATATTTTTATTCTCTTCATTAGTTTTCAACCTCTCGGCGGCGTGTTAAATAAAGTTGTAATAACGCTACTATTGCCACCAACACAAAAAACACAACTGCCTTTGCCTGTCCTACTCCCTCATAACCTACCCTGCCATAAAAGGTGTTATAAATATCTAGAGCCAACATTTGCGTTTGCTTTGACGGAGCACCAGCCGTAAGGGCTAAATTTTGGTCAAATAGTTTAAAAGAATTTGTGATTGTTAGAAACAGACAAATTGTAATAGACGGCATCACCGACGGAATCACTATGCTACGTAGCGTTCTAAAAGGCGACGCGCCATCTACGCGAGCAGCCTCAAGTATGGCGGTGGGTATATTTTGAATACCCGCGATATAGATAATCATCATATACCCTATCATTTGCCAACTACTCAAGATAACTAAGCCCCAATAACCAAACGTGGCGCTCGAAGTTATTGAGTAGCCGTAATTATATAAAACACCGTTAATTATAAGCTGCCAAATATAACCCAGCACTATTCCGCCAATAAGATTTGGCATAAAAAATACAGTTCTAAAAAGATTTGTGCCGCGTATACCACGCGTTAAAAGCACTGCCAACAAAAACGCGATAACGTTTATTACAATTACTGCCGCAAAAGAGAACTTTACGGTAAACCACAACGCGTTTAGAAAATCGCCGTTATCACTAAACGCGCTTAAATAGTTTTTGAGTCCTACAAATTTGGCATCGCTTACGGTTCTAAATTCACAAAACGATAGATAAAGTCCCGATAAAAATGGTATCAAAAACGCTATGGCAAAAGCCGCAAAGGTTGGTACTACAAATATTATAAACCACCTTTTTGATGCGTATTTCACTTGCGTTCACTCTTCCACATTGATTTTACCTTTTGCTCTACGTCCTCGAATTTTTTGTTACCTTGAACGTACTCTAGCAAAGAGCCGCCAACCTCGGTTTTGAAAACGTCACTTGGGAATGATGTGAATATCCAAGGTACAGTTTCAAGTGTGTCATCGTTCATATAGCGCACAACCTCACGCGCGAGTGGGTCGCTTGGCAATTCTTGTTCGGTAAAACTATTAAATGGGGTTATAAAGTCAAGCTTATTTGTAACGTAGTCCTTACCGGTCTTGCTTGTAAACAACCAATTTAAAAAGTCGAGAGATTTTTGTTGGCTTTCTTTGCTTGCGTTTTTGTTAATTGCAAAATAATTTTCGGTACCAATGCAAAGACCTTGTTTTTCTTCGCCGTTAATTCCAGTATAAAGAGGTAAGAATTTGATATCATCTTCCTT
The DNA here is from genome assembly GCA_017537245.1 of Clostridia bacterium. Taxonomy (GTDB): domain Bacteria; phylum Bacillota; class Clostridia; order Oscillospirales; family Acutalibacteraceae; genus UBA737. The sequence continues at coordinate 27,895 of JAFYLD010000012.1, forward strand.
TACCGTATTTCCTTTTACGTCCTTGATCTGCGACCAAGCCCAGTTACCGTTTTGCACCATAGCTACCTGACCGAGGGCAAACTCTGCCATAGAGTCGCTTGTAGATTTAGAACCCAAAATTCCCTTTTCGCTGATAGAGTTATTGGTATAAAGGTCAAATAGATTACGATAATTATTAGAATATCTAAAGGCGATTTCCTTTGCGTTAAGTCCTGCAATAGTCGGGTCGTTATAATCCTCACTTGCGCGGAATTCATAATAAAGCGGTACGTTTAATAGGTGTGTTTGCCAACGCCAATCCTCACCGCTTGAAAGCGAAGTAGAGGCAAAAACACCCTTTATGCCAAGTTCGGCTTTACGAGCTGTCATATCCTCGACTACGGCTTTAAGTGTTTGATAATTTTTAATTTGGTCAGCAGCAGTAATTGAAGTTGCACGATTAGATAGCGCGAAATACTTTTTCATAATAGCATCATTATAGATAATGCCGTAACCCTCTACAACGTAAGGTACTGCATAAACGCCGTCGTCGCTACCCTTTATTGCAAGGCTTTGGTCACTAAGCAGTTTTGCAAAGTCGGTATCTTCAATATTAAGGCAATAATCCTTCCAAGACTCGTAGCCGATAGGTCCGTTTACCTGAAAGATTGTAGGCGCGCTTGACTTTGCAATCTCGGATTTTAGCGTTTGTTCATAGGTGTTTGCGGCAGCAGTAACAACCTTTACCTTAACGCCTGTTTCTTGTTCATACTTTTGGGCAATTTCTTTGTAAACGTCGGCCGATTCGGGCTTAAAATTTAGAAAATAAACCTCTGCGCTACTTTTTTCTGAGCATGCCGTAAACAAAGTTACGATACATACAATGCTTAATAATAATGATAATATTTTTTTCATAATAAAAACTCCTTCGTTTTATACTGATAATATCTTTGCCTAAATTTAGTCAAATAATACAAAATGTATAGTTTAAATTTATTACGAATTATCATATTTAAAAAAGTCGAACAAACGCGCTAATATATAGGTAAATATAATATATAAACAGTTGACAATATATAGTAAAAAAAATATAATATATTATATATATAGTTTTAAAGGAGGGTATTTTGCCTTGAAAACTACAACAATTTGTTTTGCTAATAATAAAGGTGGTAGCGGTAAATCTACCACTTGTTGTAACGTCGGCTATGAGCTATCACAAATGGGTTATAAAGTTTTGATGATAGACGGCGATATGCAGATGAATCTATCGTTATCTTTCTTTTCAGAAGACGAGGTTTTAGAGTCAGCACAAAACGGCAACAACGTTTATACCGCCGTTACCAATAGTGACGATATTGCAAACTATATTACCGCAACAAAATATGAGAATTTAGACGCGGTGCTATCTTCAAGTTTGATGAGCAATATCGAGTTTGATCTATTTTCAAAATGGCAACGCGAATTCATACTTAAAAACTGTCTTAAAAATATTAAAGACAGTGGTAAATACGACTTTATTTTAATGGATGCCCCACCAACACTTGGCGGTTGGGTTATGAATATGCTTTGCGCGTCGGACTACCTTATTATTCCGGTAGAAGCAAGTCCATGGGGACTTTTTGGTCTTGCAAATATGTTTGAGTTTTTTGCAACAGTAAAGCAAATTAACACCGACATTTCTCTTTTGGGCGTTGCTATAACCAAGGTTGACTCTCGCAAAAATTACTTTAAACAAACTATCGAAACACTACAAAACACCGATGGCGTTCATCTTTTTGAAAACTATATTCGTACCGATAGTTCTATCGAGTGGGCGCAAGACGCGTCTTTGCCGGTTGCGGTATTTAAACCATCGGCACGTAGCGCCAAAGAATATAAAGCTCTAACTGAGGAGGTTGTTTCACTTGTCAATAGGTAAAAGCAGTATTGCAAGAGCGGTAAACGCAACGGCAACAAAAACTCAAAACACTGACAATCAAAATACAACTATAAATAAATTTTCTCTTGATGCTATTGGCATTTTAAGTGTCGCAAACCAAGAAAACCATACTGCCGCTTTAAAATCAAGTATTCAAAAGCGCGGCATTCTCTCCCCTATTTTAGTGGCCGCTACCGCCAAAGGTGAAGTATGGCTAGTAGATGGTTACGCTCGCGTTGCGGTGGCAAAAGAACTTGATATTAAGCAGATTGACGCGATAGTTATAAAGGTCGAAAACAAGCGTGACGCAAACGCCCTTTACAACGAAATCAACAAATCAAAACCAGTAATAAAAGATGATATCAAAGAAGAAAAATTCCGCGTAGTTTGTATAAAAGACCGCGAACTTCCTACATATCTTTTATAACAAATAATTTCTAGCGAGGTAAATAAAATGAACGTAGTATGTTTAGATATGGAGGGCGTATTAGTCCCAGAAATTTGGATTGCTTTTGCTAATGAGGTTGGTATTCCCGAGTTAAAGCTTACCACACGTGACGAGCCCGATTATGACAAATTGATGAAATATCGTCTTGATATTTTAAAGAAAAATAACCTAGGTCTTAAAGAAATTCAAGCCGTTATCGAAAAAATTGATATCATGGACGGCGCAAAAGAATTTTTGGACGAGCTTCGCAGTGTAACACAGGTAATTATCCTTAGCGACACTTTCGAGCAGTTTGCAGCGCCACTTATGAAAAAGCTCGGTATGCCTACTATTTTCTGCAACACACTTGAGGTTGCGGCCAATGGCGAAATCACCGGCTACAAAATGCGTTGCGAAAAGTCAAAGCTAACAACCGTTCAGGCGCTTCAATCTTGCGGTTTTGACACAATAGCTGCGGGTGATAGCTTTAACGACCTTGGTATGATTTTAAACAGTAAGGCAGGTTTCCTATTTAAATCTACCGAGCAAATCAAAAAAGATTACCCAGACGTTCCAGCATACGAAGAATACGACGAATTGCTAAACGCTATAAAATCAGCACTCTAAAAATGGTCTTGGGCGCAATCCGCCTTTGGATTGCGCCCAAGTAGTGTTTTTAATAAAACTGTCGGCTCATTCGCGACTATTGCCGCGACATCAGTTAATTATATTATATTTTTAACATATTAAAAATATTACTCATTTTTGTAAATAAATTTTAAAAGGTGATAATATGATTAAAAATCGTATTTTAAAATTACAAAACGCGTTAAACGACGGTGAAGCATTTTGGATTTCTAGCGGTTCTAACCGTTTTTACCTAACGGGTTTTAACTCTAGCGCGGGTAGCGTTTTGGTAACGCAAAAAAAGGCTATTTTCTTTATCGATTTTAGATATTTTGAAAGGGCTAAAGAAATTGTAACTAGTTGTGAAGTTGTACTTTATGATAAAGGTGACAAAGGAATTTATGAGTTTTGCAAGGACGAAAAAATTAGCACAATATTTGTAGAAACCGCGCACACACCATTATCTCACCACAAATATCTTTGCGATTTGTTTGACAGTATTACAATATCTACCAAAAATCAGCTTGACACCTGTCTTAATAAAATGCGCGCGGTAAAAACAGAGCAAGAACTCTTGCTTTTAAAACAAGCACAATCTCTTACCGAGCAAACGCTAGACTACATTTTACCTCGCATAGAAATCGGCAAAACCGAGCGCGAGATAATGCTAGATATGGAATTCTTTATGCGCAGGCTTGGCGCCGAGGGTGTTTCGTTTGACTTTATTGTGGTATCGGGCAAGAATTCTTCTCTTCCTCACGGCGTACCTACCGATAAGAAAATAGAAAACGGCGACTTTGTTACAATGGACTTTGGCGCAATAGTTGGCGGTTACTGCAGTGATATGACAAGAACTGTTGCAGTAGGCGGCGTTAGTGACGAACAACGCTTGGTTTATGAAACAACGCTTAAAGCGCAACTTGCCGCTATTGACGCTATCAAAGCCGGTAAGGTTTGTGGCGATATTGATAAAATTGCACGCGATATAATCTATGACGCAGGATTTAAGGGTTGCTTTGGTCACGCGCTTGGTCACTCGGTAGGTATTGACGTTCACGAGTCACCAAATTTAAGTCCTAATAACACCGCTATTTTAGAGGTGGGCAACGTAGTTACCGTAGAGCCAGGCATTTACCTAGAAAACAAGTTTGGCGTTAGAATTGAGGATATGGTATACGTTACCGAAAACGGATGCATAAATCTAACAAACAGTAAAAAAGAGCTTATTATATTATAAAAAATCCCTTACAAAGAAAATTCTTTGTAAGGGATTTAATATTTTTAGCCTTCATAAGATTCGTAAAGGTTACACAAATCAATGTATGCCTGACGACCGTTTTCAACCATGTAAAAATCTTCAAACTCTTCACCTAAGCAACAAGAACCATTTTCATAAATTGTGAAAATTATATAGGTTGACAAATCTTCATTATAAAAGCGCAAATAAAGATAAGCTGCGTCAATTTGTCCTTCTTCATCGGTTTTTACCTCAAGTTTATCGAATTCGTCAAACATTTTTTTCGCAAACTCTGCATCTTCAATATGAGTTTTATACTTTTCGCCACCGATTAAGTCAACAATATAAACACCTGCTGGTTCAAAATCGTCATAATCGGAATATTCTTCAATGCCGCAACCTACAACGCAAAAGCACATTGCTACTGCCAATAATAAGGCCACTATTTTCTTACACATAATCATATTAAAATCCTCTCTAAGTTAAAATATATTGTCCCATCACACGAAGTCGCGTGCATTTTTTAAATCCATATTTTTTAATAATGCGTATCTTCTTGAATTTGCACATTTTTGGAATAGAACAATACTTTTCTATTGTTTCTTTTTGAGTTTCGTTCAAGACTGCGTCATACTGTTTAAGCAACGCGTTTGCTTGAATATAGGTCGCGTTATAATTGGCACGCACCTTATCGAGTGTTGCAAGCTTGCGCTTGATAAAAGACAATCCATAAGCCGCTTTTGCGCCTACTTGGTTTGCAGCATGTTGGCGATAAAGCATTGTAGCCTCGTTTACGCAAACAAGCTTTCCAAATAATACGGCTACTAGCGCTAGCCACCAGTCATGCATAATACATTCGTCAGGTATATCGCCGCACTTCTCTTTTAATGCGCGGTTTATCATAATAGTACAACCGGTTACGTAATTTTGAACCAAAAGTTTTGGTAACGTAATATCTTTTTGTATAAGCTTTTGAAAATCAAAAAACGATGGTGATATTTCGCGAAGTTTATCGTCCACTACCTTTAAATCGGTGTGCACCAAAACAGGCGTTTCATCATTTTGCTCGGCCTCAACCATAGCGGTATAAGTTTTTTCTATCTTATCAGAAAGCCATACGTCATCTTGGTCGCAAAACATTATATAATCGCTATCGCAATTTTTAAGTAGCTCGGCAAAGTTTTTTTGAGCACTACCTGTAGCCTCGCCTTTAATGCAGGAAATTTTATCAGGAAATTCGTTACAATATGATGCAATAATATCACCCGAATTATCGGTTGAGCCATCGTCACGAATAACAATTTTTACATCTTTAACAGATTGGTTAAGGATAGATTCAATCTGTTCTTTTAAATATTTTTCGCCGTTATAAACCGCGAGCAAAACAGTAATCAAATGCTAATCCTCCAATTGTTATTTATGGTTCTCTATAATTGTTCTGTGAATAGTCTCCGTAATTCGACTCGTTATAACGCTCGTCTTCCTCGACTTCTTCTGGCTTATAATCGTTAATTTCTATTCTTATAAACGACTCTAGAGTAACCTTTTCGCCCTTTTCAGGAGTCTGACCTATAACGGTGTCAGGTTCTTTTGTAGCATCTTCTCTGTGCACAACCTCGATATTCTCGTACAAGAAGCCTTGTTTAAGAAGTTCCATTATAGCAGTTTGTTCATCAAGTCCGGTAACGTCCTTAATCTTGACTTCTTTAGGTCCTAGACTTATCGTAACCGAAATTGCGGTTTCGTTGTGCACCTTTGTGTTTGGTGCGATAGACTGACCACAAATTTGACCGCGTTCATACTCGTCGGAATATTCTTTGCCGGCTATGCTAAATATAAAACGATCGTAATTTTTTGTATCTTCTAATTCGTGGAAATACTTACCAGAATAATTTAACACGTCATATAAATACGCCGCATCTTGCGCGTTAGGATCACGATCACCTATCGCCTCAATCTCTGGGGCATCTCCAGTGTCGGAATTAACTACACCCGTATCTTCAGGCACAGATAATATATCTTTGAACACTGTAAAATATAAAACGCCTGCAATAATTAAGAAAATAACCGCAGTAATACCTGCCGATATAGCAGCATATTTCATACCGCTTTTTTTAGGCGCGTTTTGAGAGTGATTAGACTCTTGCTTTGATTTTTCGGCTACACGCGCATTACGACGAGTGTTTTCATGTGTCTCGCCATAAACTAGTTCATTTTTAAACGCATCGATATTTTCCGTACGATTAGCGATATGCGCCTGCATACCATTAGCAATAGCAACCAACACTTGACGCGGCAATTCATCCGCAAAACGAGCGGGAATAGACAATGTATCGGCCGCAAGTCGTGACTCGGCAGATGGAGGAACAACACCAATTATTGCTCTAAATAGAACCGCGCTTAAAGCATATACGTCGGCAGCGGGGGTTAATCCGCCCTCTATTTTACCGTATTGTTCGGCAGCAGCATATCCACTATAAAGCTCTACTGGCTTATCATCGGTTGTTTTGCGCAAACTTGGTACACAAATGTTTACCAAACGCAACTTGCCATCGCGACCTACCATTATGGTTTCGGGTGATATGCCACCGTGAATAATGCCTATATCATGAAGTCCTTTAATGGTATCGATTAGCGGCAAGAATAATGGGCGCACCTGCTCCCAACGAAGGCTACCGCCATTTCTCTCTAAAAAGCTTGCTAGTGAAATGCCATTAACAATTGAACTAATGGCATAAACCGTACCGTTTTCTTCAAACACTGTAATTACTGGAACAATCGATTGTAGTTCTGAAGATATTAGCTTTTTGTTTATTTCAATAAAGTCAATAAGTCCTTCGTTAAAATTAAATTCACTTCCCACAACCACCGATACGGTTTTATCTGGATTACGCGCAGCGATATCTTTTGGGAAATACTCTTTTATATGTACTGGTGAATTTGAAGCAACATCCCACGCGATATAGGTTATACCTTCTAGATTAACAGATAAAGCGCGACCTATAATATAGCGTTCAGAAAGCACAAATTTGGTTGGCAAACAAAAATTATCGTTACCAACCGATTGATCAAATCCACATATACTGCATATTTTTTCGCCGCCGTTGTCATTCATACAACCTGGGCATAGTCTGTCGATATTTATCATAACGACCTCCTAAAAAAATAAATAATATCGTTAAATTTCATTGTATCATATTTTGCAAAGAATTACAAGTTTTTAGCAATAGGCATTAAAGGAAGTATTTTTTTAAATATACAGGTATGATGCTCTGTAATAACTCGATCTTCGTGAAGCGAGCCAAAATACCAATGCTTATACTTACAAGAGCGACCTATTTCTTCGAGATAACCGTTAAGTTTGTTTGTATTATCGCTATCGCCTCTGCGAAGAAGTATTGCGCTTTTAACGAGAGCTGGAGGCTCGTGGGTAATAATATAATCAACCTCGCAACCTGCCTCGTCTAACACACGCGCGCCATCAGCCATTTCGTCAGGAGTTGGTTCTTCTTGGCGCCACCAAAACCCTTGTGCTACGCGCATATCTTTGTCGGTGCTTTCACCCCCGCCAAAAGTAAAGATGCTAGCTCCGTCTATATTAAAAATTTGTCCTCGCATAAGATGTAGCAAATTACCTTTTATTCGGTGAACTTTTCCACCCTTCCATACGGTTTCGCGGCAGCGGTTTATTTTATCAAGATTATCGTGCGTACCCTCTACAAAAGCTGTTACAAACTTACGTTTAGCAAGATAATTTATAACGTCTTTTTCTTTTTTTGAATTATCAAATATGTAGCCAAAATCGCCGCACACTATAAGCACGTCGCCTTTGCGAAGTTTACGAAAACCCTTGTCAAAAAGGCGCTCTATATCGCCGTGCATATCTCCTGTTATATAAACCATTTTCTCACCACCGTATTTTAGTAAATTATACTTTATTTTTATAGATATATAATGTATAATAGCATTATACATTATCGTTATTATTCAATTTTTTCTATTATAACATACTTTTGGAGAGATTTCTATGCTTAAAAAGTTTTTTTGCGTATTTTTAATAATTTGTTTACTATTTACGCCAATGCTTACCGTAAACGCTTATGAGCCGACCGGTATTGAAATTACTGCAAACGCGGCGTTGCTTGTGTCTATGGACACAGACGAGGTACTATACGAAAAAAATGCCGACCAAAAGGTTTATCCCGCATCTATCACAAAAATAATGACTGTGTTATTGATGCTAGAAAGTGATAAATATAGCCCCGACGCCAAAATTGCAATGAGCGAAAGCGCTCTTAAACGCATAAGCGGTACGGGTAGTAGCGTTTCTTTGCTTAAAGCGGGCGAAGAATTTACTCAACTTGATTTAGTTTATATGGTACTAATGTCATCCTATGGTGACTGCGCATTACTAGCTGCAGAATACTATGGCGGTAGCGTTGAAAATTTTGTAGATATGATGAATGCGCGCGCGGTAGAATTAGGACTTGACGGCACACACTATGAAAACCCTATCGGTCTACACCACGATGAAAACTATACTACCGCGTATGATACCTATAAGTTAACCAAAATAGCGCTACAAAACGATACCTTTAAAGAGGTTTGCGAAAGCACCAGATATACAGTAAACGCAAGTGTTTCGGGCAAGCGCACACTTTCTACTACAAACCAATTGCAGGATAACACAACCAACTATTATTACCAGTATGCCAAAGGTGTAAAGACCGGCTTTACCGATGAAGCGGGCCGTTGTCTTGTGAGCACGGCAAGTTATGATGGTTACAACTATATGTGCATAGTGTTTGGTTGTCCTCCAACCGAGAAAAAGCACTTTACCGAAAGCCGAGATTTGTATCGTTGGGCATTTAATAATTTTGAGTTCAAAACGGTTGCCGACGTAACTACTCCCGTAGCGGAAATAAAGGTTGAACTTTCAAACGATACCGATTTTGTTTCTTTGTATTTAGAAAAAAGTTTTATATCGGTATTACCAAAGGATGCCGATGATTCGACCATAAGCATTAAAGCAAAACCTAATTCCGATACGATAAACGCACCCATTAAAAAAGGACAAGTTTTAGGCACTGCCGATATCATTTATGCCGAAAAGGTTATCGGAACAGTGAATCTTATTTCTAACGAAAATATAGAAAAAAGTTCGCTTTTGTACGTTATCGACGAAGCAGAAAATTTCTTTACGTCATCATATATGATAATCCTTTACGTATTAGTGGCGATTATTATATTCATTTTTATAATTGCTGTTATAAAAATGAACGCTAAAAGCAGAAAAAAGCGCAAAATAAAATATAAACCTTACAAAGAAAAAAACAGACAATACGATAAAATTTCAGAAGACAATTACTTGGATTTTGAAGATAATAAAAAATCTCGCTGATATCAGCGAGATTTTTGTTTTAGATAGCTGTTTCAAGAGCTATTTTAAGCATATTTTGATCAAGTTCTTTTGTCATTACAAGAGCTTCTTCTATATCGTAGTTTACAACAGAGCTACCCTGATATGCAACAACGCGATTAGCCTTGCCCTGATTTAGAAGTTGAACTGCCTCGTAACCCATCTGTGTAGCGCGAAGTCTATCGCGAAGAGTTGGATTACCACCACGTTGAACGTGACCTAAAATTGCAGCACGAGTATCAATATCGGTAGCAGCCATAATTTGTTTAGCCTTTTCTTCAACGCCGCCAACCCCTTCGGCAACGATTACGATAAAGTGCTTTTTGCCATTAGCTTTAGCAGACTTAATCTTACGAATAATGCTATCCATGCTTACAGGAACTTCCGGAATCATGATGGCGGTAGCGCCTACGGCAATACCTGTTTGTACTGCGATATAACCTGCATGTCTACCCATAACCTCGATGACACTGCAACGCTCGTGTGATTGAGAAGTGTCGCGAATTTTATCTATCATTTCGATAGCGGTATTCATAGCAGTATCAAAACCGATTGTGTACTCTGTGCAACCAATATCGTTGTCGATTGTACCTGGTACGCCAACGCAAGGAATGCCATGACGTGAAAGTTGTAACGCGCCCTTAAATGAACCGTCACCACCAATTACAACAAGACCTTCTATACCGTGCTTTTTGCAATTTTCAACCGCTTCAAGCACGCCTTCTTCTGTTCTAAACTTTGGGCAACGAGCAGTATAAAGCACAGTACCACCACGGTTTATAATATCACAAACCGAGCGTGAATCCATATCAAAAATATCGTCTTCGATAAGACCTGCGTAACCGCGGCTTATTCCTTTAACTTTCATACCAAGTGACATAGCAGTTCTTACTACAGCGCGTACCGCAGCATTCATGCCAGGAGCGTCGCCGCCACTTGTTAAAACACCTATAGTTTTCATTTTATCATCTCCAAAATATATGCCAAAGTATTATACACTATCAGCACTAAAACTGCAACTGTTTTTTTATTTTATTACCAGCTTTACGTTATTTTTGCCAAGATTTTGTTCTAAATCTTGAATTAAAGAATCACTAGGATCTACTTTTAATCTATCGGGAGCGTTAAAATTGTTGCTAGTGTCTTCGCAAAATACTACAACGCTACTCTCACCCTTATATTTTGCCAAAATATCACACATTTTTTTGAATTCAGGAGAATTAAAGCTAGGTATGCGAACGTGTACGATAACTTCTTGTACAGTGTTTTGCGCACTTTCTGGTACTATCTCTACCGATTCGCAAACGAGTTCGGCGTCACGATCCTCACGTTCGCTAACCTTACCGTTGATAACAACAATATTGCCCTCTGTCATAATTGAACGATAGGATTCTATTGCTGATGAAAAAACAATAACGTCAATAATGCCAGTTGTGTCCTCGATTGTAGTGTAAGCAATGGTGTTTTTATTTTTTAGTTGTTTAAGCTTAATATCACCCAAAACACCTACAACACTAACGCGCCTACCATCAGTAACTTTTTTGGCATTGATATCGCCAATAGGTATAAATCTAGCGCTTTTGGCAAAGGCGCGATAACTATTCATAGGATGCCCTGATAGATACATTCCCGTCGCGGCCTTTTCCATACTTAGTAGCTCTTGACGTGGCATTTCGTCTATGTGAGTGAGTTCGAACTTTATATCTTCTTTGCTATCACCAAATAAATCAAGTTGGTTTTCAGACGAAAATCTTTGAGTTTCATCAATTACCGATAGCACTTTGTCGATATTGTAAAGCATTTTGCGACGATTATCTTCAAGACCATCCATAGCGCCGCTTTTAATAAGACCTTCTAAAGCGCGGCGATTAAAATTGCGACTAGAATTGCGAGAACAAAAATCGTACATTGAGGTATATTTACCCTTTTCTCTTTCAAAAATCAACTGAGTTATAAGGTTTGAACCTAAATTACGCACTGCTAATAGTCCAAAACGAATATTTTTGCCGTTAGAGGTAAAGTTTTCAAAACTTTCGTTTACGTGTGGCGGCAAAATCCTAATACCCATACGCTTGCACTCGGCAGTATATTGAGCGATTTTCCCCGCGCTATCGAGCACGCTGGTAAGTAGCGCCGCAAAATACTCGGTCGGATAGTGACATTTAAGATATGCAGTACGATATGATACGAGCGCATACGCCGCCGCATGTGATTTGTTAAAAGCATAAGAACTAAAAGCCGAAATCTCGTCAAAAAGTTTTTCGGCAACCGCTTCACTTACGCCTCTGTTAACGGCTCCATCACAAATAACGTTGCCGTTTTCGTCTTTTTCACCATATATAAAAGCAGTTCGCTCGCGAGCTAAAACGTCGTGTTTTTTCTTTGACATAGCGCGTCGCACAATATCGGCGCGACCTAGCGAATAACCTGCAAGACTGCGGAATATCTGCATTACCTGTTCTTGATAGACAATACAACCGTAGGTTACGTTAAGTATTGGTTCAAGCAGTTTGGTATCATATTTAATTTCTTTAGGGTTGTGGCGATTTTTAATATATCTGGGTATAGAGTCCATAGGACCCGGACGATAAAGAGAGATAATCGCAATTAAATCTTCGAGTGTTTCGGGTTTGAATTTGCGCATAACGTTCTTCATACCGTCCGACTCGAATTGGAACACACCGTCGGTAAAGCCTTCGCCCATCATTTTAAAGGTCGCGGCATCATCTAGCGGTATATTTTCAATATCAAAATCAGGATTTGTCTTGCGTATATCTTTTTGAGCGTCTTCGATAACCGTTAGGTTTCTTAGTCCCAAAAAGTCCATTTTAAGTAAACCTAATTCGTCTAGCGCGGTCATTGTATACTGTGTTACAACCGACTCGTCGTTAGTAGCAAGCGGTACGTAATCACTAACCGGTCTATCAGAAATAACAACACCCGCCGCGTGTGTAGACGCGTGTCGCGGCATGCCCTCTAGTTTTATCGCCATATCGATAAGATCCTTGATAACCGGATTGCCGTCATAAAGGTTTTTAAGCTCTTTAGAGCCTTCAAGGGCGCGTTCTAGCGTCATGCCGGCTGATTGTGGTATTAACTTTGCGGTTTTGTCACAGTCACTATACGGAATATCCATAGCGCGACCAACATCACGCACGGCAGCGCGCGCTGCCATAGTACCAAAGGTTACTATCTGCGCCACGTGATCGGCACCATATTTTTCTATAACGTAGTCTATAACCTTTTGACGATTTACGTAACAAAAATCCACGTCAAAGTCAGGCATAGATACGCGTTCAGGGTTCAAAAAACGTTCGAAAAGAAGATTGTATTTTATAGGGTCGATACCCGTAATTCCAATACAATAAGCCGCCAAACTACCCGCGCCCGAGCCACGTCCCGGTCCTACGGGTATATTGTGAGTTTTAGCATAGTTTATAAAATCCCATACAATAAGATAGTAGTCAACGTAACCCATCTTATTTATAACCGACAACTCATATTCTAGTCGGTCAATAACGTCTTTAGATGGATTAGCGCCATAATTTTTATAAAGACCATCGTAGCATCTTTTGCGAAAATACTCGTAATGGTCCTCACCGTTGGTGTCAAAAAACGGTAGTTTAATTTTACCAAACTCAAACTCTACGTTACATCTATCGGTGATTTTTTGAGTGTTTGAAATAGCGTCGGGTATATTGGGGAATACTGCGCGCATTTCATCCTCGGTCTTTAGATAAAATTCTTCGGTTTGAAATTCTAGATTATTTTTGTCGCCAATTTTACTGCCTGTTTGCACACAAAGCAAAACCTTGTGCATAAAACTATCGTCTTTTTCGATATAGTGAACGTCGTTTGTCGCAACGAGCGGAATTCCTGTGTCACGCGACAATTTTTGAATATATGAATTAACGGTTATTTGTTCTTTTATGCCGTGGTCTTGAATTTCTAAAAAATAGTTATTTTCGCCAAAAACGTTCTTATACCACAAAGCAGTATCAAGTGCTTTTTGATAATCGCCATTCATAATAGCGCGAGGAATCTCACCCGCAAGGCAGGCAGATAACGCAATAAGACCGTCGTGGTGCTTTTCGAGCAGCTCGCGGTCAACTCGCGGTCTGGTATAAAATCCATCGGTAAAACCTGCTGACACAAGTTTTATAAGGTTTTGATAACCCTCGTTATTTTCACATAGCAAAACAAGGTGGCTATAATTACCACCTTCTTGTCTTTGTTTGTCGAAGCGGCTTGTAGGCGCAACGTAAACCTCGCAACCGATAATAGGCTTTATACCCTTTTGCTTTGCCGCTTTATAAAAATCGATAGCGCCGTACATAACACCGTGGTCGGTAATCGCAACGGCCGTTTGTCCTTTTTTCTTTACGGCATCAAGAAGTTTGTTTATACGGCAGCAGCCGTCAAGCAAACTATATTCAGTATGCAGATGTAAATGTGTAAAGCTCATGCCGTATATACCTCCTTAATGTTTTGAAATTAAATCTTCATAGATTTCTATTATTCTTTTTAATCTGTGATTAAGCCCCGAAACGGTAATAGATTCGCTAGCATTTTTGCATAACTCTTTAAGCGAACTTTCGGGATATTTCATACGCAGACGCGCTGCGGCAGCTAATTCTTCCGGCAAGGAAGAAAGCATATTTCTTTTTTCTAGATATTCGATTGCCTGGCGTTGTTTAAGCGACGCTTCGATCGTCTTTTTAATATTTGCGCCGTCACAGTTAAACATACGGTTTGTTTTATTATTTGCCTCTTTAATTATAGTAGTTTCTATGAGTTCAAGGCTACGCATAGACGCACCCATAAGCGCCAACAAGTTTATTATCATCTCACTGCGCTTAATATATACCACAAAGCCGTTGCCACGTGTTGAAATATTTGCTTTAACCTCGTGTTTTTCTAAAATATCGCGCAGTTCTTCGGCCAAAGCTTGACTCTTTACAGGAAAATCTACCCTGTAACCTTTTTCGGGGTCGCTCATTTGTCCGCAACTTAAAAAAGCGCCACGCACAAATGCCGCTTCGCAACAAGCACGATTAAAAAATTCGTGGCTTATTTTACCCTCAATCATGCCAAAGTCTACCGACGCCAAAATCTTTAACTTATCTATTTCGTCGGCCACTTCAGCACGATAGGTAGTATTTTTACTCTCGCCCTTTGTTATGCTAACGCTCGCATCATAACTTCTTTGAATCATTGTAGCATATAGTTTGGTAACCGCAAAATTTTCACTCTGCATTGAGATTTTTTGCGGTTTAAATGCTCTACCAAACAAAAGAAGTCCGTAAGTTAGCGCCTGCATACAACAACGAGAAACTCTTATTTCGCTAAGTTCTGTTTTTACATCTGAACAAAAAGACATATTATTTAATCCTCTATATCTATATCACGGTGAAAATACTCAACCTCATGACCTTTTTGCGATAAAAATTTGCCCACTTCTATTGCAAAAGTTACCGAGCGATGATGACCACCCGTGCAACCAAAAGAAATTTTAAGGTTTTCGACACCGAAATTTTCTTTGACCGAAACAACCAGCAAAAGCATATCTTTAATCTTTTCTAAATACTCTTTTGCTTGTTCGTTACCTAAAACATATTCACGAACGTCAACGTCTAACCCCGTATTGTGCTTTAGGTTTTCTATGTAAAAAGGATTAGGCAGACAGCGCACATCGAAAACGAAATCACTTTGCGCGTCTGCCCCATTTTTAAATCCAAAGGACCTACATTCAATTTTCATTAAATTACTTTCTTCCTACAAATATAACCTCTGGTTCTAGCTCTACTCCATCGGCCGTTTTTACAACGTCTTTAACTTTATTTATAAGCGATAAAACGTCCTGACAGGTAGCGCTACCTGTGTTTATAACAAATCCCGCGTGTTTTTCGCTAACTTGAGCGCCACCAACAGACACGCCTTTTAGATTATTTTGTTCTATAAGCGCACCTGCAAAATAACCTTCTGGGCGCTTAAACGTGCTGCCTGCGCTTGGGTATTCGAGCGGCTGTTTATCACGTCTGCGACCAAAAAAGTCGTCCATAGCGGCCTTTATCTCGCTAGTGTCACCATTTTTTAATTTTAAAGTAACGCTTGTAATTATTAAGCCGTTGCTCTTAAACACGCTAGTTCTATAACCTAACTGCATATCAGATAGATCCAAAACACTCTCGTTGCCCTCAAAATCAATAGCGGTAGCCGATACCACAACCTGTGACATTTCGCCACCGTAAGCGCCTGCGTTCATATATAGCGCGCCGCCAACTGTACCGGGTATGCCATAAGCAAACTCAAGACCTGCAAGTGCCGCTTTTTGCGCCGCAATACAAACTGCGCGAAGGCTAGCTCCTGCGCCGCAAACAACAGTATCACCATCTATCTTCACTTCATCAAGACCGTCAAGGCTTATAACTATGCCCTCAATACCATCGTCAGACACCAAAAGATTTGAACCCTTGCCTAGCACAAAACAGGGCACGTCAAATTCTTTTGCCAAAGAAAGAAGATTTTTAAGCTCTGCTAAAGATTTAACCTTAACTAATATATCGGCATTACCACCTATTTTAAAGGTGGTATGACGACTCATTGGTTCATCCTTTACATATTCAATTTTAAGTTCTGATAATCTGTTTGTCAGGTTATCAAGTTGCACAAAATCACCTTATTTTTCGTAAAGATTACAAAGATATGCCGCGCCGATAATACCAGCGTCATTACCGAGATCGGCAGTTTTGATAATAGTTTTAACCTTCATGTGACGAGCGTAGTTTTCGCCGTCAACGTATTCGTTAATTGGGTCGGTTAGGTATTCGCCTTCTTTAGAAATACCGCCGCCAATACAAATAACGTCTGGTTGGAATATATCTAGCACGTTTGCAATACCAACTGCTACGTAACGAATATACTCGTCAACAACCATAGCGCCGACTCTGTCGCCAAGACGTTTTGCCTTAAATGCGGTAGTACCGCCAACGTTGTCAAGGTTGCCGTCGCAAATTTCCCACATTCTGCTGCTCTTATAACGCATCATAGCCTGCTTAGTCTGACGCACAAGAGCGGTAGCAGAAGCGTAAGTTTCCCAACAGCCAAATCGACCGCAAGTACAAGCCTGACCACCCATTTGTATAACGGTGTGTCCAAGTTCACCACCGGCGCCGTTAGAACCGGAATAGATTTTGCCGTCAATAATTATACCGCCGCCAACACCGGTACCTAGTGTAATAGCGATAAAGTTTTTTGTACCCCTGCCAGCGCCCGCGATATATTCGCCATAAGCTGCAGCGTTAGCGTCGTTTTCTACGTAGAACTTTTTGCCGGTCTTTTCAAAAAGCATTTGACCGAGTGGCAAATCGTAAAATTCAAGGTTGTTAGAGTATGGTACGTTGCCTGTTTCATGCTCGATAGAGCCTGGGCAACCAATACCGTAACCGTCGATATCGGCCTCGGTAAGACCTGCATTTTCGATAGCTTCGTAAGCTACTGCTACCAAATCGTCTACGATTTCTTCTGCAGGACGAGGTAAATTTGTCTTTCTTTTTGCTGTTGCTACTATTCTATATTTTTCATCAACAACACCTGCTACTATATTTGTACCGCCTAAATCTATACCTAATTTATACATAATAATTTCCTTCCTATTGTATGTAATTGCTTGTACTAAAATGGTTTAACGTTGGTTTCTTCGGGTTTTGCAAAATCATCGTTCATGCCAAGACGATTTAACAAGTCCTCGGCCGCGTTATAACCAAGTTTTTTCTGACGGCTATTCATAGCCGCAACCTCGATAATTACCGCCAAATTTCGACCTGGTTTTACAGGAATTGTAAGAGACGGGACTTGTAGTCCTAAGATTTCGGTCTTTTGTGTTTCGAGTCCCATGCGGTCGTAATTCTTGGTAGAATCCCACTGCTCCATATTGATAACAAGGTCAATTTTTTCGGTAAGTTTTACAGCACCCGCACCAAAGATACGGCTTGCGTTAATAATGCCTATGCCGCGAAGTTCGATAAAATGACGAATATTATCGGGCGCAGTACCAACAAGCGATTTGCTTGATACACGGCGGATTTCTACCGCATCATCGGCAATAAGACGGTGTCCACGTTTTACAAGCTCGATAGCCGTTTCGCTCTTACCAACGCCGCTTTCACCCAAAAGCAAAATACCCTCACCATAAACCTCGACCAAAACGCCGTGTTGCGTAATGCGAGGCGCTAGTTGAAGATTTAAAAACGCAATTAGCGCTGCCTCAAAGTCAGAGGTCGAATCGCGACTTACTAGAAGTGGCACGTTATATTTTTTTGCGTTTTCTGCGTATATATTATCATCGGCCAAATTGCGAGCAATTATAACCGCGGCAGGTTTTTTTGCAAAGAATTCGTCAACTCGCTTTGCCTTTTCATCTTCGTCAAAGCCTTGCAAAAAGCCAATTTCGTTCATACCGAGTATTTGTATGCGCTTTGAATCAAAAAACTCATAATAACCCGCAAGGTGAAGTCCCGGACGAATCGTTTCGGTCGATGATATCAAAACGTCCTCGGGCATATTTAATACCTCTAGAGAAAACTCTTTGACAATGCGTGATAATTCTATTGTGCAGTCGGTTTTCATTAGTGAAACACCTCTTTTTCTTTAATCATAGATATTATATCATATATATTATAATTTTTAAATATATTTTTTACAAATTTTAGGCAAAAAATAAAACATCAGACCGAAATCTGATGTTTTAATATTTTTATTTATTATTCACCGAGTAAACGTCGGCTACTTCGCTAATTGTTATAAACGCTTTTGGGTCTATTTCGTGCACAATATTCTTCATTTTTGTCACTTGAAATCTATTGACAATAAAGTAAACCATTGTCTTTTCGCGGTTTGAATAGCCGCCTGTTGCTTTTATTCGTGTTGAGCCGGTTTCAAAATGGTAAGCCAGCGCCTCGCAAACCTCGGTAGGATGCTCGGTTATGATCATGGCTGACTTTGCCCTATCTAAACCGTCAACAATAAAGTCTATTGTTTTAAGTCCCGCGTAATAAGTAACAATTGAATAAAGTGGTAAAATCCAGTCCTCTTTAATCAAGCCGCAAGTGATATATAATAACGCGTTGTATGCCATTACAAAAGCGCCAACACTTACGCCGATTTTCTTTGCAAAGATAACCGCCATAACTTCTATGCCATCCATAGCGCCGCCATAACGAATTGCAATACCGCTGCCCAAACCCGAAATCATGCCGCCAAACACTGCGCAAAGTAAAAGATCTTTTTGTGCTATTGGAGATGCAACACTAACGTCAATTGGCAAAATGTCGTTTATAAGCCACGCGCTAATTGAGTAAATTATTACGGTATAAATCGCGTATATAGTAAAAAGTTTGCCTTGTTTTTTTGTGCCGTAAATAAAAAGCGGTACGTTAAGTAAAACCAGAAATATAGACATAGTAATTCCTGTTTGTTGCCACAAAAGTATTGACGTACCGGAAATTCCACTATCGTACAAATTTACCGGAGATATAAAAATAGTTACGCCAATAGCGTTTATAATACCCGCTATTGTAAGCATTAAAATATTTTTAAGCTTTATTCCCTTTAAAAAAGTCATTTTACCTTATCCTTTTTTAGATTTTTCATAAAATAAGACGCTGACCGGCAGCGTCTTTAGTTTTATTTCTTAACAATTTTAACCTTTGCGCCGTTGCCAATACCTGCCGCGTTAGCATCATCGGTATCTATGTGCATTTCAAGACGGAAATCTTTGTGAACACGCACCTGAACGTCGTAGAACTTTGTACGACGCTCACCGTTAACTTCTACGTCAACGTACTGACCATCAACTAGACCGAATGCTGCGCCCTCATCGGTGCTCATGTGTATGTGACGATTAGCGATAATGCAACCCTCTTTAAGTGTTACAACGCCCTTTGGACCAATAATTGTAACAGGAGCAGAGCCCGCAATATCACCCGACTCACGCACCGGTGGTTTTACTTTGAGTGTAAAAGAATCGGTACGAGAAATTTCTACCTGTGAAGCCTTGCGAACAGGACCGAGCACGCGTACGTTTTCGATAGGACGAAGTGAAGGACCTACGATAGTCAAGGTTTCTTTACAAGCAAATTGACCTGGTTGAGAAAGGTCTTTTATAGGTGTCAACTCATAACCTGCGCCAAAAAGTGTTTCTAGGTCTGCAGTTGACAAGTGGATATGACGGTTTGAAACACCAACAGGCACAGTATTGTTACCGCTTGTTGAGTTATTATCAAGACCTGCCATAACTCTGCCGACGATTTCGGCGATTAGTTTATCATCATAAGCCATTTTATTAGCCTCTTTTCAAAATTAGATAATTCTAAAGCTTTCTGCCATTACGCAACGGCGTTGACGTGTAAAGCTGCGAGCTGAAGTAATACCCTCGCCGGTAGGACCAGCGATTGTAAAGGTTGCGTGACCTTCGCCACCAAAACCGATACCTGCATAAGAAGGAGCGTTTTTAACAAAGATGGTAGTTTCAACTTCGCGTGCAAAACGAGAAAGGTTGTCAACGTTCTTTGAGTGCATGTGAGCTGTGTGGCGGTTGCCGTGCTCTGCTTTAACTGCAAGTTCGATAGCCTCATCGATATCGCCTACGCGAACTATAGGAAGAATTGGCATCATAAGTTCTTCTTGAACAAATGGATGATTAAAGTCGGTTTCGCAAATAATGCAACGAATATCATCGCTAACGTTAATACCAAGTTTTGCGAGAATTACCTTTGCGTCACGACCAACGCAGTCACGGTTTACTATCTTGCGAACGTTGCCTTTTTTGTCGGTTTTATCAACAAGAACGATATCAGCAAGTTTTGCCGCTTGTTCAGAATCAATTTTATAAGCGCCGTTTTTAAGCATTACAGAGATAAGCTCGTCGGCAATGTTTCTAAATGCGAACACTTCTTTTTCTGCGATACATGGAAGGTTGTTATCAAAAGTACAACCATCGATAATATCTTTGCCGGCTTTTTGAATATCAGCAGTATCATCAACTATTACAGGTGGATTACCAGCGCCTGCGCCGATAGCCTTTTTACCGGAAGAAAGAACCGCCTTTACAACGCCTGGGCCGCCTGTGCAAACAAGCAAACGAATAAGTGGGTGTGACTGCATAATAGCGGCAGACTCAAGAGTTGGCTTTTTCATTGAGCAAACCAAAACTTCAGGACCACCCATAGCTTTACTTGCGCGGTTTACAAGGTCAACTGCGTAATTAGAAGTAGCAATAGCGTTTGGATGTGGGTTAAATACAACACCATTACCTGCAGCTATCATACCAATACTGTTACAAATAACAGTTTCACTAGGATTGGTACTTGGAGTGATTGCGCCAACAACACCAAATGGTGCCATTTCAACAAGTGTTAAACCGTAGTCGCCTGTCTTTGCAGCAGAAACGATATCTTCGGTACCCGGTGTTTTATCAGCAACAAGCATGTGCTTTGCAGTTTTGTGATCTACGCGTCCCATACCGGTTTCTTTAACGCCGATTTCAGCCATAATGTGCGCTTCAGCGCGTGTAAGACGGCGGATTTCGGTAATGAGTTGTTCACGCTTTTCAACTGACATTGCGCGTACTGCTTTGTAAGCTTCTTGCGCAGCAGCGATGGCGTCGTTCATATCATCAAACACACCTACAAACTTTTTGCCAGCGTATTGTGTGCTATCAAAACTAGCGGTAGGCGCCGCTGTTACTCTATTTAATACTTGACTTACAACCTCACGAATTTCTGCCTCGGTAAGATTTCTTGCCATAATATAGTCACTCCTTATAATACTTTAAAATCAGTATAACAATTCAACGTCTTTTCTTTTTAAATATTCTTGCCAATGAGCACTTGGCTCTGAGTCGGTGGCTATTATATCAACGTCGTTGATATCACCAACCTTAATAAGTGAAATTTTATCAAATTTACTTGAATCCACACACAAAATTTTGGTTTCGGCCGATTCAAAAATTGCTTGTTTTATTTCGGAATCTTTTTCGTTAGAGTCGGTAATTCCGCGGGTTATATCTACACCCTTTGATGAACATACTGCGTAATCAACGTGGAACGCTCTAATGGTTTTTTCTGCCGATGGACCAACGAGGGAAAGAGAACCTTTTTTAAGTTTGCCACCGGTTGAAAATACGTTCCAGTCGTCTTTGTCTGAAAGCTCGATTAAAGCTTCAACAGAGTTTGTAATAAGAGTTATGTTTTTAAGATTTCTGATATAGTTTAGAAGCAAAAGCGCTGTTGAGCTTGCATCAATCATAATGCAATCACCGTCTTGGAACAGCGAGCTTATTTTTTCTGCTATTTTTTGTTTTGCTTCTACGTTTGCTTTTTTTCGAACACTATGTGGTAGGTCGGTGCTAAAGTTTTGAATAAGCACTGCGCCGCCGTAACTCTTTTTAACCAGACCTTCTTTGTCCAGCTTGTCAAGGTCACGACGTATTGTTTCTTCGGTTACGTCAAATTCTTGACTTAGCGCCGAAACAATAACCTTACCATCTAAATATAGCTTAGAAAGAATCGCATTACGTCTTTCGATTGCAAGCATCTAAACAGTTCTCTCACTTTCTTTAAAATTTGAAGTTAGTAATAATACTAAAGAATACTATCCCACATTTTTTTATCGGGATTTGGAATAACGGCAGAATCAAGGAACATACCCTGCTCGCCCGCGCCTTGTTTTGCGCGTTCTATTGCCGCGTCAACCGCAGCAATTTCACCTGTAAGTAGTAAATAAGACTTACCACACATACCTCGTGAAAGACGAAGTTCTACAAGATCTACCATAGAGGTCTTTGCCGCTATATCTGCAGCAACTATTGCAGCAGATGAAGAGAACGTTTCAAGCACACCCAACGCGCTTGGATTGTCAATCTCTGTTGTGCCGTAAAGTGCAGTAAAGATGCTATCGTGCGGATTACCGAGCACGAATTTATCTATAAGCATATCAGGCATTCTAGCAGCTGCCGCCTCAACTGACGCGCGAACAGCACTAAGTTCACCAGAGATTAGCACCATATATTTACCCGGACATACTGTAGTAGCTTCTATAACCTCAACCTCGGCGGTTTTTAGCATTATATCAGCCGCGCGCATACCCGAAGATACTGTTTTGTATTCGACCATTGCGAGTGCTTTTTTCATTGTTTACACCTATTGTTTTTCTATGATAATAGCAGTTTTTCCAACTGCGATAACCTTGCCGTTTATTGGGGAATGTAGCGCTACGCTAAGACCTTCTCCCGCGGTGGCAATTAATTGTTTTTCTTTTACTACGTCGCCTTTTTCAACAACGGGAACGCTTGGCGCGCCTACGTGCTGGCTAAGTAGCACCGTTACTTTTTTAAAGTTTGGCACAGCCTCGATTATTGGGGCTGCTTTATTATATTTTTTAAGTCCTATGCGGCTTGTAAGTCTTGACATAGGCACTTG
Source organism: Clostridia bacterium (assembly GCA_017537245.1). Lineage (GTDB taxonomy): Bacteria > Bacillota > Clostridia > Oscillospirales > Acutalibacteraceae > UBA737. Next base: position 50,983 of record JAFYLD010000012.1, read on the forward strand.
ACGAAGCGCTCTGTTTGGATTTACAACCGGAGCTTCTTTTGAAGCAGGCTTTATACCCGCTTTACGAAGTTCCTGCTTGCAGGCTGCAAGTAACATTCTAGGTGATAAGTTTTGCACACAAGAATATTGCTCGCATAGTCCGCAACCCGAACAGTACATTGCGTCTAAATAAGGGGCTGCATCATTGGTTATTCCGTTAGATGCAACACGCATAAATTCGGATGGATTTATTGGATGACCCAAAAGATTTCTTGAACAAAGGCTTGTGCAGTAACTACACTGGCAACATGCCGCCATAGCTCGTTTCATATCTATAAAGGTCTTTGATTGTCTTCTTCTGATAAGTGAATGACTGCTTGGAAGTACCAATACAGCGTTTGTTGTTTTGGTTACGATATTGGCTTTTGAACCGATCGAACCCATCATAGGACCGCCTATTATAAAAGCGGGATCATCGGTGGTAATTTCACCTGCGAGCTCTAAAATTTCGCCTACCGTTACACCGATGGGAACACGTACAGTAACAGGTTTTTCAACCTCACCTGCAATGGTTACGTACTTTCGTGTTACGGGACGACCGTTTATTGCGCGATAAAGATTATATACCGTTTCAACGTTAAGTACCGTAACGCCTACTGATAATGGTATATCACCGGGAGGCACTATTCTTCCAGTTACTTCATAGGTAAGAATAACCTCGTCGCCTGCAGGATAAACGTCATCCAATAGACAAATTTCTATATTATCAAAAAACTCTAAAAAAGGCTTAACTGCATTTGCAGCGTCAACGTATGACTTTTTAAGCGCAACGTAAACCTTTTTAGCGTTTACTGTTTTCGAGATTAGTTCAAGGGCTTCAAATATTTCGCGTGGGTGAGTTTCTAGCACCTGACGATGCAATTTAAGAAGCGGCTCACACTCGGCGCAATTAAGAATAATAGTATCGGCTTTTTCATTTAGCTTTGCATAGGTTGGAAAACCTGCGCCGCCAGCACCCACGATTCCATTTTCTTTAAGAATGCCCTGAAGGTCTGTAAGTTTCATTTATTATAACTCCGGTAAACCTATTCCGTTATCTACTATACCAACAATAGCAGCGTCAACAGGAGCGCTTTCGCAGTTGCAACCAATTCTTGCTGCAGAACCTGTCGCTACAAGCACGATTTCACCAATGCCTGCGCCTACGTTGTCTATTGCTACAAATTTTTTATTTGGATCGCCAAGTTTTTCGATTGGCTCAATAACCATAAACTTAGAGCCGACCAACTTTTCGTTTTTGCGTGTAGAAACGATAGTTCCTACTACTTTTCCGACTAACATTTTCGGTTTCAATCCCTTCTGATTGATTTTGTGCTTTGAGTCAAAAGCGGATGCTGTGGGGAGGAGAAATCTCCTCCCCGTAAAGAAAAGATTACTTCAATGATGGAAGAATTTTTTCTACATCTGCGTGTGGTCTTGGGATTACGTGAGTTGCAACAACTTCGCCCAAAGAACCTGCTGATGAAGAACCGGCTTCTACAGCAGCTTTAACTGCGCCTACGTCGCCGCGTACCATAACTGATACAAGACCTGAACCGATCTTTTCAGTACCGATAAGCTCTACGTTTGCAGCCTTTACCATTGCGTCAGCAGCTTCGATTGCAGCTACAAGACCACGGGTTTCAACCATGCCTAATGCTTCAAGTGCCATTTTTGTTTCCTCCTGTTAAAATTTTAATTTATTAAATTAAATTTAATACAAAATTATTTGAGTGATGGAAGAATTTTCTCCACATCGTTGTGAGGTCTTGGAATTACGTGTGTTGCAACAACCTCACCCAAAGAACCAGCCGATGAAGAACCAGCTTCTACAGCAGCTTTAACTGCGCCTACGTCACCGCGTACCATAACTGATACAAGACCTGAACCGATCTTTTCAGTACCGATAAGCTCTACGTTTGCAGCCTTTACCATTGCGTCAGCAGCTTCAATTGCAGCTACGAGACCACGAGTTTCAACCATACCTAATGCTTCAAGTGCCATGCTTCTTACCTCCTTTACCTCAGGTTCTATTTCCACCTTTACTTCTGCAGGCTTTTTTGCCGCAGCAGTTTTGGTAGTTGTTGTTTTTTTAGCAGCAGTTGTTTTACTGCCAGTAGTTTTAGAAGTAGCCATTATTTAGTTCCTTCTTTCTTTTTCATTCGAGACGCGCTAAGTTCGAGTAGACGTTGCACCTCTTCATGAGGACTTGCGATGACAGCGTGTGAAACAGGTTTTTTAATGGCGTTTGCCATTGCGTTATCTACCGCAGCGGTTACTGCAGAAACCTGACCTTCAACTACAACTGTTACAAGTCGTCCGCCCAACTTACGCTCCCAGGTCACGAACTCTACGTCGGCCGATTTGCACATAATATCAAGGCAATCAATAGCAGCCGTTACGCCCGAAACCTCTATAAGTCCGAGAGACTTCATATTATTTTACCTCGTAAACAATTAGAATTTAGGAAGTATTTTTTCTACATCAGCGTGTGGTCTTGGAATTACGTGAACTGCTACAAGTTCGCCAAGACGTGATGCGCTAGATGAACCTGCTTCTACAGCAGCCTTAACTGCGCCAACGTCGCCGCGTACCATTACAGATACAAGACCTGAACCGATTTTTTCGGTACCGATGAGTGTTACTTCTGCGGCTTTAACCATTGCGTCTGCAGCTTCGATAGCAGCTGTAAGACCACGGGTTTCTACCATACCAAGTGCTTCTTTCATTTTTGTATCCTCCAAAAACTAGACTAATTCGTTTTAATTTTTATCAAAAGCGTTAAGCTTTAACATTGGTTCTGTAGATGGTTCTGTTCTTGTGATAACGTGACTTGCAACTACACCGGACACGCCTTCTGCCGCTTGTTTTGCAGCGGCCATAGCAGCCTCTACCGCATCAACCGAACCGCGGAATTTGATAGCAACAATTAGCGGAACTTCTAATGCATCGGCATTGCCGGGCTTGTTTTTGTCAAAGTTTTCAACAGTTACGTCTGCCGCTTTGCAACCTGCATCGCAAGCAACGAACGCTGCCACAAGACCAAAAACCTCTAATATACCTGTTGCATTACCCATAAGTTTTCTCCTTATTTATTAACAACAGCGATTTTAAGACCTTCCATCTTGAGGTTTGTCTTAAATGCCTCGTCAATATCGTCAAGAGAATATTTGTGAGTAATAAGCTTTTCAATCGGAAGACCGATACCCTTTGCGCGCTTTAAGAAATCGAACGTGGTAGCGTAATCACGAAGAGTGTATACCCAAGAACCAACGGTTGTGATTTCTTTTGAGCAGATATCAAAGTGTGGGTTGATGGTAGCGTCGCCACCATTGATAAAGAAGCCAAGTTCGCAAAGTCCACCGCCGTTACGGATGAACTTGTAGATATTGCTGTGAGCTACAGGTGAACCTGTGCACTGGAATGCAAAGTCGGCATAGTAGCCGCCAAACGCATCTTTAACACCATCAGCAAGAGCTTCTGCGCCGCTGTAGTTTTTAAAGTTAACTACTGCGTTCGCGCCCATTTCTTTTGCAAAGTTAAGACGCTTGTCTTCGCCGTCAACCGCAACGATATTTTCAATACCCATTGTGCGAAGAACTGCAATACAGATAAGACCGATAGGTCCGCAGCCTTGTACTACAACGCGGCTATTGAAACGAAGAATGCCTGTTGTCTTTGCGCGTTCTACTGCGTGAATAAGAACTGCGCATGGCTCGATAAGAATTCTTGAATCAAGGTCGAGGTCGCTTACGTTAAATATTGTTGAACCACCACGAACCAAGATATAATCACTAAACCAACCGTTTAGATGAACGTCGTCATCAGGAAGAAGACCATAAACGTCTGCGCCGCCAACGTTTTGTTTGTTAAGGTCGTACATTGTGATATCTGGGTTATCCTTAAATATCATACAAGTAACAACCTTGTCGCCAACGTTAAGTGGCTTACCTGCTGAGTCAACTTTTACATTTTTACCCATTTTTACGATTTCGCCGGTACCTTCGTGACCAAGCGCTACCGGAATAAGACCGAATGGGTCGCGTTTATATTCGTGAGCATCAGTACCGCAAACACCACAGCCTTCAACCTTAACCAAGATATCATCGTCGCCAACTACCGGCATTGGATATTCCTTGATTTCGATTTTTTCAAGACCTGTGAGCATTGCAACGCGTGCTGTAGCTGGGATTGCACCGCTTGCTGCAGGAGCCGGTGTGCTGATTCCGTTCATGCTATCAAGCACTTGACGTACTATTTGCTCTAAATTGGAAGAATTAATTTCCATTATAGATACTTTCCTTTCTCGAAAATCTCTTTACCGTAGGCCGCAAGTGCGCTATCTTGCGCTTCACTGCCGCCGCTTATACCTAAACCACCGATTATTTCACCATCGGCATTTATTAGTGGCTCACCGCCACCAAAAATCACAATCTTACCGTTATTGGTAAATTGTATTCCATATAGCGAGCCGCCCGGTTGGGCGAGTGGTTTTAGCGTACTTGTCGACATTTTAAGTGCTACCACCGTAAATGCCTTTTGCACCGCTACGTCATAGCTTGCAATGTAGGAGTCATCCATACATTGGACTAAAACAGGATGTCCTGCTCTGCCCGATATAGCCACAACCGCTTTAACACCCATACTTGCCGCCTTTGCTTTTACTTTTTCAGCAAGCGAAAGCGCAATATCAAGTGTCATATCATGCGGCGCTTTTATCTCACGTACCACCTTATCTACGATGGCTTGCAGAGCCTGTTCGTTCATAATTATTTACCAAGCTGAGCGAGTACGCGCTTTGTGATTTCAGCAACCATGTCTGCGTCGCCCTTACCACATGTGCAGTTGCCACCGCAACCATGGCAGCTAGGCTGACCTGCTTTTGCATTTGGGCAAAGGTCTGCTGGGTGCTTACCCTTAAGGCCAAACTGACGACGGATTTCATATAGACGCTGTACTTGTGACTCAGAAAGCTCTTTAGCGCCGCCAAGTTGCTTAGAGATGTAAAGAAGTTTTGCATAGAACTCTACTGATTCCATCTTGTGGTATGCGTTAAGAAGTGAATCAGAGAATGTAAGAGCGCCGTGGTTTTCAAGAAGAACTGCGTCAAATGACTGCAAGTACTTTGAAACTGCATCTGGAATTTCTTCGGTAGAAGGTGTGCCGTATTCAGCGATTGGCACACAACCGAGAGCGATAACTGCTTCTGGCATAATTGGTTGTGTTAGCGGAATACCAGCGATAGCAAAGCCTGTTGCATACATTGGGTGAGCGTGAACTACTGAGTTAACGTCAGGACGCTCTTTGTATACACGCATGTGCATTTTGATTTCACTAGAAGGCTTAAAGCCCTTGTTAGCCTGAATAACGTTACCGTTGCGGTCAACCTTACAAATGAATTCAGGAGTCATAAAGCCCTTACTAACACCTGTTGGTGTGCAGAGGAATTCGTTATCGTTAAGCTTTACTGAAATGTTACCATCGTTTGCAGCAACCATTCCCTTGTCATAAATACGCTTACCGATTTCGCATATTTGTTTTTTAATTTCGTACTCGTTTACCATGATAATTTCTCCTTATTTTGAAAAATTGATTTTTTTGCATTATGATAATACCACACAAAAGCGGTAAAGTCAACATAAAAAAGACTATTTTTTTGGTTTTCGTCGTTATTTTTGTGGTTTTTTGTGGTTTTTAAGGTGTTCTAATATTTGATTTATGCCTTTTCCTGTTTTAGAGTCCACTTTATAAACCGTTTCGCACCCCGAAAGCCGCAACCAACCCTCGGCTTTGGTGGGGTCTGCCTTTTCACACTTGGTTACAATACCTATTACCTCACGATTTACCATACAAGTAATGTTTGGTGGAAAGAGTGAATACTGTTCGTCGGCCGCTATCAATAGCGCTACAACGTCAGCCTCATAAGCGTATAAGCAAAGCGCTGCGCCCAAATCGTGATTTTCGGCATATTCACCTGGTGTGTCGATTAAAAAATCGCCATAGTCTATCGACTGTGTTTTTTGGTAGTGGGTTTTTTCACCTTTAAGCGCTTGAGTAAGTGTTGTTTTGCCTACCCCGCTGCGCCCCATTAAAATTAACTTTTTCATTAGGTCTTGGTCACTTCGCAAACCGTAAAGCCGAGTTTGTTTTGAACGTAGTCTGTAATAGCTAGAAGTGATGCCTCAACCTCTGACACGGTACCTGTTAAAATCACCGTACCGCTAAATCTATCTACAAACCCTAGTTCAGCGCCCGAAGCTTTAATCGCTATGTCGCCTGCTATAATCGCCGTTTCACTTGGTGATACGGTAACTATACCGATAGCTCCCTTGTGGTCTGACGCAGGATCAAGTCCCAATTTCTTATAGAGTATATCATCGGGATTAGCGATTATGTGCGCTAACGTTATTTGTTTACCTGGGACAAGTTCTTGTATGATACGTGTCTTTTCGTTATCAAACTGCATATCGCTAACCTCCTATATACGTCTTTAGTCCAAACTGTTCGGCAGTTTGTTTTAGAACTTCCATTAGTTCGTTTGTTGGGGATTTTATATCGCCCATTTTATATTCACGGGCAAGTCCCGTGTATTTATCACGTCCCATACTGTGATACGGCAGCAAGTGTATCTCATCTACGTTTGGTAGGCTTGATGCAAACGCCGCTATCTCGGCAATCTCGGCCACCGTATCATTAAATGTCGGTATAACCGGCACGCGAATAATTAGTTTGTTTGCTTTGCTTGCTATCAATTTTGCATTTTCGAGTATTCTCTCATTTGGTTGTGAGGTAAACTCTTTATGCTTTTCTGAATTTATGTGCTTAATGTCCATAAGCACCGTGTCTAAATAAGGTAGGAATCTTTCAATTACGTCCGCATTTGCAAAGCCCGTTGTTTCGATCGCGGTATTTATTCCGCTTTCTTTACAAGCTTTAAGCAACGCCACCGCAAAGTCGGGTTGCAAAAGGCTTTCGCCACCAGAGAGTGTAACTCCACCGCCCGAGCGATTATAGTAAGGTCGGTCTTGTGTGACCTCGCTTAGTACCTCGGCAACCGTCACGTCGCGTCCCATAACCTTTGGTTTGCCGTTTTGCATCATTGTTTCAATCTCGTAGGATTGCGACTCCGGATTGCAACACCATCGGCAACGCAGCGCACAACCTTTTAAAAAGACTATTGTGCGAATACCGGGACCATCGTGGGTGGAAAAACGCTGTATATCAAAGATTCTACCTCGTACCGCGAGGTTGTCCATCATTAGAAACCTCCCTGCTCGGTACGAGCGATGATATCATCTTGTAGTGAACGTGAAAGCGTGGTAAATAGCGCACTATAACCCGCAACACGCACAACCAAAGATTTATATTTATCGGGGTTTTGCTGGGCATCACGCAAAGTCTCGCGACTTACTACGTTAAACTGCATGTGCATACCCTTTTGATCAAAGAAGCCACGAACAAGTGCCACAAAGCTTTCAAGTCCGCTAGGACCCGCAAGTGCGCTTGGGTGGAACTTCATATTAAATAGAGTACCATTAGACGCTATATAGTGGTCTAGTTTTGCTACCGAGTTTGCCGATGCGGTAGGACCTTTTATATCTCTGCCCGCCGCAGGACCAACACCGTCCGCGATTGGTGTAAAGGCTAGTCGACCATCTGGAGTAGCGCCTGTTTGTGCGCCCAACGGCACGTTAGCCGATACAGGATAAAGACCTGCTTGGAACATACCACCACGTGGGTTTTTGTACTGTTCGAGCGGCTTTGTGTAAGTATAAGCAACGTCACGAGCAAAAGCGTCAACGTCAGCAAGGTCATTGCCGTATTTTGGCAATTCGTTGATTTGCTCTAAAAGTTCGCTATAGCGTTTCTTGTCTTCGTCAGATAGAGGATTTTTAGCAACCGCAAGATAAATAGATTTAATATCTTCTGCGGTAAGCTTTTTACCATCAGCTACCAATTTTTCGGCAACCGTTCTTGTAAGTTTTTCGGCAGATGCCGCATCCATATCAACACCAAAGTTGTTATCAAGAGCTCGCTTTAATTCGCAAAGTTTTATCACCTTTTTATCATAAACGAGCGTCTTAACAGCAAGTAGCGCGTCGGTCATATTTGCTATACCAAAGCCTTGCGGACCGGTAAAGTTATAAACCGCGCCACCCTCTTGCAAACTCTTGCCTCGACCAATGCAATCTTCTATCATGCAGGACTGGAAAGGTAGTGGACAACGTCTTGCGTGGGCAAGGTCGATTGCGTTATCGGCATTTACAAGCAATTTTATAAAGTAGTTCATTTGCGCTTTGTAAGCATCGTAGAACTTATCAAAAGTGGTGAATTCTTGTAGCTCGCCTGTTCTCGGGCCTACTTGAACACCCTTGTCAACACCGTTTGAGAAAACAAGTTCTAGTGGACGAAGCATATTAAAGAACGCCGCATCGTGCCAACCATCAGTTTTGGCGGGAGCTTGTGGCTCAACGCAACCAATGATGTTGTAGTTTCTAGCGTCCTCAAGCGTAACGCCGCGACTCATAAGAGAAGGAATAATGACTTCATCGTTATAGTAAGCCGGCAAACCTACGCCTGTTCTCGTTACCTCTGCCGCACGGAGCAAAAACTCGTGTGGACTGCCGTTCCAAACTCGAACCGAGAAGGAAGGCATTGGTAACATTACGTGGAGCGTTGCGTTAATGCACATAAATGATACGTCGTTTGTAGCGTCGTTACCGTACTTATCTTGACCGCCTGCAATAAGGTTTTGGAACAAACTGTAACCTGCAAAACCCTCGGCAGACGCCGCGTCACGAACTTTGTTAAGGTCGTTTAGTTTTACCCAAATGCAGTCGATAAGTTCTTGCGCAAACTCACGCGTTATCTTGCCGGAGTTTAAATCCTTTTCAAAATAAGGATTCATATATTGGTCAAATCTACCCGGTGAAATTGAGTGTCCGCTCGACTCAACCTGTAAAAGCATTTGTACAAACCAGAAAGACTGACAAGCTTCGTAAAAGTTCTCGGCGCCGTAACGAGGAACTCTAGCGCAGTTTGCTGCGATTTTTAAAAGTTCTTCTTTTCTATTTGCGTCTAGTTCGCTCGCTGCCATCTCTTTTGCAAGAGTCGCATATCTGTCAGCGTAATTTATAACCGCATCGCAACTGATTATTACCGCTTGTAAAAACGCGCTACGTGAAGCGTAGTCGGCGTCGGCAACGTCAAGAGCCGCTAGAGCCGCATTAGCTTCAGCAATTATTCCCTTGTAGCCCTTTTCGAGCACCTTACCATAATCAACGGTAAAATGGCCAATACCATTATAAAAATAGTTACCAACGGTAAATATATTGTGTTCGATAGCGGTTAGCGCCTCAGGTGACATAAAAGCGGTTGCTAGTTCACTTGTGGTTTTTCCCTTCCAATAAGGGTAAACCTCGCGGAGTTTTGCTTTTGTTTCTTCCGATATATAAAAAGGATCGGCACTACGAGTCGCTACTGTATCAAATTCGGCTTCTAACCATTCGTAAGAATATTCAGGGAACACCTGACAACCACGCGGAGCTTTTGAATTACTACCAACAATCAACTCCTCGGGACGAATGGTAATCGGTAAATGCTCAAGAATATGAGCAAAAGCCTTTGCGCGTCGCAAAACGATAGGTTGTCCTTCGGTTTGTTTGTAGCTTTCTGTTATAAGCACAGCGCGGTCAGCCTCTATCTCGGGCATCTTTGCGTAAAGATGATCGATAAGTCGCTGAATTCGCGGTGATTTTTCTATATTTTTTGTATATGTGTATGGCATAAGACAATACCTCACTTTACTAGTTGTGTTTATTATAAACCAAAACCACACAAAAGTCAACACAAAAACCAACAAAAACCAAACAAATTTAGTACAAAAAAAGATTTTTACACCTTTTTGTTGTCTTTTTTGTGTAAAAATGTGTGGTTTTTTCACAAAAACCAAAGTTATCCACATTTTTTGTCGATAACTTTTTGCACTTTTTCATTTAATTTTAGGACAAAAATAAAAAAACTCTGCTTTAAAAACTAAAGCAGAGTTTAAAAATTTTTAAAATTATTCTTATTTTTTAAGAGCGATTGCAGTTTTTGCCTTTTCTACGATGTTAACGGCTCTTAGACCGAACTCGTCAAGAAGCTTAACCGCAGGACCAGAATGACCAAACTGGTCGTTTACGCCAAGTTTTACTACAGGAACTGGTACTGTTTCGCAAATAACTTCGCTAACAGCCGAACCCAAACCACCAATTACTGAATGTTCTTCTGCAGTAACGATAGCGCCGGTTTCTTTTGCTGCCTTGATTATAATATCACGGTCAATAGGCTTAATTGTAGCCATGTTGATAATACGAGCGTTAATACCCTCGGCTTTAAGTAGGTCGTAAGCTTCGAGCGCTTCCTTAACCATAAGACCTGTCGCAATAATAGTAACGTCGTTACCCTCGCGAAGTTCTACGCCCTTGCCTATTTCAAACTTGTAGCTTTCATCGAATACAACCGGAACAGGCAAACGACCAAATCTCATATAAACTGGACCATCACACTCAAACGCTGCGCGAACTGCGAGGCGAGCCTCGGTTTCGTCTGCAGGGTTGATAACTGTCATACCAGGAATTGTACGCATAAGAGCGATATCTTCGTTACACTGGTGTGTTGCGCCGTCTTCACCAACCGAAATACCTGCGTGTGTTGCGCCGATAATAACGTTAAGGTGTGGATAACCTACCGAGTTACGAACCTGCTCAAAAGCACGACCTGCCGCAAACATCGCAAAAGAGCTAACCACTACCTTTTTGCCTGTTGCTGCTATACCTGCCGCAATACTTACCATGTTTTGTTCAGCGATACCGCAGTTATAGAAACGCTCTGGGTATGCTTTTTTAAATTTGCCTGTTTGGGTAGCTGCCGCAAGGTCAGCATCCATTACAATAAAGTCATCGCGCTCGGCGCCAAGTTCTACCAAAGTTTCACCAAAAGCCGCGCGTGTTGCAACTGTTTTAATATCTGCCATTTCTCGCTACCTCCTTAGTTAAATGCAGCAAGAGCCGCTTTAAGTTCTGACATAGCAACTTCATACTGCTCATCGTTAGGAGCGGTACCATGCCAGCTAACTGAGTTTTCCATAAACGATACGCCTTTACCCTTTGTGGTGTTAGCAACGATTGCCACAGGCTTATCAACGGTCTTTGCTTCTGCGAGCGCCGCTTCAATAGCGTCAAAATCGTGACCATCAATAATAATTACGTGCCAACCAAAAGCCTCAAACTTTTTATCAACAGGCTTAGCGCTGTTTACTTCGTCGATGGTACCGTCAATTTGAAGATTGTTAAGGTCAACGAACGCAGTAAGGTTAGAAAGATTTTTATGAGCGGCAAACATTGCTGCTTCCCAAACCTGACCTTCTTCTAATTCGCCGTCACCAAGAATTGTATAAACGTTATAGTTATCACCGAAATGCTTGCTTGAAAGAGCCATACCAACCGCGGTAGATATACCTTGACCGAGAGAACCAGTCGACATATCAACACCTGGAATATTTTTCATATCGGGGTGTCCTTGTAGGCGAGAACCGATTTGACGAAGAGTAAGTAACTCATCAGGTGAAAAATAACCACGCTCTGCAAGAGTTGCGTAAAGTGCGGGAGCCGCATGTCCTTTTGAAAGAACAAAACGATCGCGCTTTGGATCCTTAGGAGCGTTAGGATCAATATTCATCTCCTTAAAATAGAGATATGTAAGAATCTCTGCAATAGAAAGCGAGCCGCCCGGGTGACCTGCTTTTGCCGCGTGAACGCCTTCGATAATGCCGATACGAACTTTGCAAGCAATTTTTGCTAACTGTGTTTTAAATGTTGCTTCCATTTTTGAGTTTCCTTTCGGTTAGATAATCTATAAAATCGGCAACTGCGCCGTTTTTTGCCTCACATACTAATGTTTTAGCAACCGCCTTTACCTCATCGGGCGAATCAACAAGCGCCGCGCCGATATCGGCGGTTTTTATCATCTGAAGGTCGTTAAAGTAATCGCCTATTGCGTAGCAACAACCTTCTTTAATATTCAACTTTTCGCAAAGCACCTTTAAAGTAGTCGCTTTTGAAACGTTTTGGGGAACGTGTTCATAGTAATAACGGCGTATACCATCAATAGTCGCAGTGGTGTCAACAAACTGTGAACTATGTTTGCAGTTTGCAATAACTTTTTTTACAACGTCAGCTTCTCCCAAATTACTAAAAAGATATAAAACCTTGTTCCAATTATACTCGAGTGCTTCTTCAAAAGAAACGGGTGTAGCATCTAAATCCTCGTATCTTTCGTGGTCGATGGTTTCTTGGTTGCAATTTACAACCAAAACCTTTTTACCACTATGAATTTCAATGCCCACCGTATTACAGCGATTTAACACTTCTTTTACTATATAACAATCTTCCTTTGGAACGAACTGTTCGTATAAAGCATAGTCTTTATTAAAATCGTATATCACGCTGCCATTTGCAACAATAGATGGAGAAAGATTCGCGATTTTTGAAGTAACGCTAGAAACAGCGCCTGCCGTCCTGCCGGTAGCTAGCGAAAACGCGCCGCCCTCGCTAACAAAGTAGGCTATTTTATCTATGTTTATTTGTGGCAAGACGTCGCCTGCCACCAAAGTTCCATCTACGTCGCTTGCAAGCAAGCATCCATCAAATATTCCCACCTGAGCACTCCTTTAAAAACTTTGTAAAATACTCTGGCAAATCACTAGTAAACTCCATATACTCACGTGTTGCAGGATGAATAAAACCAATTTTTCTTGCGTGCAGGCATTGGCCGCCAAGTTTGGTAATAACCTTGTGCGGACCATAAACATCATCACCCGCAACCGGATGACCGAGTGATGCCATGTGTACGCGTATTTGATGAGTACGTCCCGTTTCAAGTCGTAATCTAACGTGAGTAAAATTACCAAATCGCTCAAGTACGGTATAGTGCGTTACCGCCTCTCTACCACCCTCGACAATGGCCATCTGTTTGCGTTTTACGGGATGACGCGCAATTGGCGCGTTCACTGTTCCCGTATCGTTTTTAAGATTACCATATACAACTGCTTCGTATTCACGTGTGAGCGAATGCTCGGCAATTTGCTCTGCTAAAATTAGATGAGCGTTATCATTTTTTGCAACAAGCAGTAGTCCGCTTGTGTTTTTGTCTATTCTATGTAAAATACCGGGTCGCATAACGCCGTTAATACCCGAAAGACTATCACCACAATGATAAAGAATAGCATTTACAAGTGTGCCGCTATAATTACCCGCCGCAGGATGAACTACCATATCTTTAGGCTTGTTTACCACCAAAAGATGCTCGTCCTCATAAACGATGTCTAGCGGTATATTCTCGGGCTCTACTGTATATTCTTGAGGGTCGGGTATTGTTATATCGACCACGTCACCATTTTTAAGTTTTGTATTTTTAGCCGCCTTTTTTCCGTTTACCAAAACGTTGCCGCCATCGATTAACACAGTCGCATACGAACGAGTAATTTCTGCTTTTTCGGCTAAAAACACATCAAGACGGCGGACTAAACCGTCGTCAATAATGTAATTAAATATTTTCATCGTTGTCTTTTTCTGACGATTTAAAGTCTGCGGTTGCCCTAGACTTTTGTCTTTGCTCGTCAATGATGCTCTTTACCAATGATAACATAATAAGTCCCGCGCCAATTACTATTGAGCAGTCTGCAACGTTAAATATTGGAAAATCAATAAACGCAAATTCTAAAAAGTCAACAACCAATCCGCCGTTAAATATGCGGTCAATCATATTGCCGACGCCACCCGCCAAAATTAAGGTTGCGGCCCAAAACATAATCTTATCTCGCAAACCCCATTTAAGTAACAAGGCAATTCCGGCAAGCATTACAACAATAGTAATAGAAATAAGCAACCACGTATAGCCGCCAAGCATACCCCAAGCGGCGCCGTCATTGTGTATATAGGTTATATTTAATACACCCGGAATAAAATCATACGAAGTGTTCATTTCCAAGTTAGCGTTTACCAAAAATTTAGTTAATTGATCCGCGCCTAAAATAATTGCCGCTGTAACTATCGCCAAGATATATGATAGCAAAAAGTGTCACTCCTAAAATAAATTATCTTCCTCTTCGGTTGGTTCGTCATCAAGATCAAACTCATCAGCGTTTATAACAAAACCCGCATTTCCCGAAATTGCCTCAATAATTTTTTCTGCAGGCTCTTCGATTTCTTCGTCTTCGTCTACAACAGAGCCGATGCTTGCAGGGTTTTGTATATATTCTTGAATGGTAGGAATATTATCAAATTCCTTTGCAACCGCAGTTGCAATCTCTTCGGGTTCGCTAGTTACTGTGTCTGGAAGAGCTGCCAAAAGTTCAAGATGCTCTTTGTATTTAGCAGTAACCTCTGCTTTAAATGCAGCGATCTCTAACTTCATCTTGTTAAACAAGCTTTGCTGACGCTCCACACAATCTTGAGTAGCGCTCTCAACAGCGGCTTGCTTTTTCTCTGCGTTAGCAATGATTTTTTCAACGTCGTTTTGAAGCGCATCTTTACGCTCGCCAGCTTTTTTGTCGAACGCGTCGGTTAATTCTTTTTCTTGTTCTGTAATCTTTTCTATACTTGCTTGAGCGTTAGAAATAATTTCAGCGCTCTTTACCTTAGCTTCTTCAACAATTTGATCGGCAAATTTTTGAGCACTGATAAGAACGTTTTGAATATTACCTTGAGCATTTCTTGCATCTTCCAAATCGGTTTTAAGCTCATTTATTTTATTATTCATCTCATTAAGAGTGCGTTCAAACTGTTCATAGTCTGCCTCTACTTTATCTAAAAGAACGTCAACCTCATCCTTTTTGTAACCGCCCATAGCGGTAGAAAAACGAACGTTTCTTATTTCATTTGCACTTAACATAGTATATTCTCCCTATACATATTTATTATACTGTAAAATAATTCTACCTTTTTTAGAAAGGTTATCGCAAGACGTAATCTCAAATTTTCCTTTTTGTCTTACTGTGATTTTATCTTGCGCTTTAATAGTGAGCGTCGATTTAGTAACGCCTATCGAATTTACTGCAACCAAACCGTCAGTGATTTTATCGCTTGCCTGTGTTCTGGAAATATTGCAAATCGCTGCAACCACACAATCAAGTCTGGTTGACGCTACCGTTACGCTAAATTCCTGCTTTTGACCTAATTGTGGCAAAGGCTCACTATAACCTAGAGTAAGATTTACACCAACGTTACCAATTTTACTAATTTGAGTTAATACAAACTTAGAAATATCATTAGCAACAAACGCAACCGTCCTACCCTCACCAACCAATATATCGCCTACCGACTCACGCGTAATACCAAGCGCCATCAGTGCGCCTAGAAAATCACGATGAGAAAGCTTGTCGCACGAGCGGTATGTAAAGGTGATTGCAGTAATAGGAAATCCAGTTTCTTCGCACCAATCAGGCAGTACGCCAAGCATTACTCTTTCGGCAGAGTCGTACCCACCAAAAAAGCTATGATTTTCACCAATAGAGAACTGTTTTGCCGCTACTGCTGTTTCTTCTGCTGTTAAAAACGAAGTGAATTTAGGCGAGTTGGATTTTTGACAAATTTGCTTTAAATCCTCAACTCTTGCAGGCAAAAGTTTTATATCCATTAAAAGTAAAGTTTGCCGTCCTCAAATTCTTCTGGCAAAAGTTCGCCCATAACGTCTACACCGCGAGCTACGATGATAAAGGTGTTTTTAGCAACCTTTCTCATGTTACCGCCGTTAGCGTAAGCAACACCGCTTAAAAAGTCAACTACTCTGCGACTAATTTCTTTTTGACAATCTTCTAGGTTAAGAACTACTGTTTTGCTTTCGTTAAGATGGTCTGCAATAGTTGTTACCTCGTCAAAACGCTCCGGCTTTACAAGAACAACTTGTAAACCGCTGCTACTTTGCGAATAATTTATAGCTTTTGATTTTATAAGTTTTGCAGGAGCTTCTTTTTTAGTACCGTAATAAGATTCTTCGACGTTTCTTTCGCGTGTTGGACGTTCCTTTTCCTCCACTACTTCATCCTCGTAATCATCCTCATCAGATATTACCATAATGTTTTTGATTTTGTCCCAAAGACCCATAAGTACACTTCCTTCTTTTAAATTTATATATTGTAATTTCGTCTACCAAAAAGTGCCGTGCCTAGTCGCACCATAGTAGCGCCTTCTTCAATAGCAACCGCATAATCATCGGACATGCCCATAGACAAAATATTCATACTACTATTATCTATTTTTTTATCTCTAATGTCAATAAACAGTTTATTCATTTTTGCAAAATAAGGTCGATTTTCTTCAGCCGTTTCACATATAGGCGGTATTGCCATCAATCCCTTAACGCTAACGCCGTCAAGTTTGGCTATTTTTTTTACCGCGCTAACCGCTTCGTCATAGCAAAAACCAGATTTACTTTCTTCATTACCGATATTAATCTCTAGCAAAACGTCCATTTTAATATTACGTTTTACCGCTTGACGAGAAATTTCTTCGGCCAAACGATATGAATCTACCGAGTGAATAAGCGACACCTTATCGATAATATCTTTTACCTTGTTTGTTTGCAAGTGACCGATAAAGTGGCGATCTACCAGAGAATAATCTTCGTACTTTGACAAAAATTCTTGCACCCTGTTTTCGCCAATAACCTTTATACCCGACTCTATCGCGTGATTTATAACGGAGATATCAACCGTTTTGGTAGCTGCTAGAAGAGTGATATCTTCATATTTTCTTCCCGACTTTTCGGCGGCAAGTGCAATATTTTTTGTTATTTGGCTATAATTTTCATCAAACGCGCTAATCAATGATTTTTCCATCATATAGATTCTTTCCTTTTACTACTACGTCATCATATAAACGAAGCACCGAATCGTTACTTACTTGTTGCTCACAAATGAAATATTCGTCGGTTTTATAAATAACGTTTACTTCAACAAATTTGATAGTCATACCCGAGCGAACAAACACACCCGCTTTTTCATCCTTAAAGCGCATAGCCTTGGCAGGAAGTTTAAGTCCAGAGTAAGTGCTATTTATAATAGTCATACTACCCTGCCTCATAGACGCAAGTTCGCTATTCATTTCGTCGCAAGAAAAAATTATTATCGCCTTGTTTTTTTCTTTAGACGTATTGATTTTTTCGACCTTAACGTCGATATATGGCGTACTTCTAATCGTTGTCTGCAAAGTGAGTTTATCGCCCATCTTGTATTTTAACGAATCGCCAATTTCAACACTTGCGGCAATATACCACGTATAACCAGAAACTATTTTACCGATGGCGTTTTTAGGTGTTTCTGCCTTTTTAAGTGTTTCAAGACGTTCGGGTGTAAGCGATTCTATATCGTCGCAAGAAAGTACCGTTTCATAACCGTCAACCGTCGATACAAAATATCCTGACTCATCAGTTCTAATACTGCCTATAGGCTGTGGTAACGAGGCCTTAAGTTGATCTAGCTCGCCTTTTAGCTCATCTAATCTAGCGCTGAAATCGGTTGCTTCGCCGGTTATCATTTGACGACGACTAATATTGGTAAGAAGTTCTGATGAATTGACTTCTACCGATGAATAGTTTCCTGTGGCGATACCCCTAATTAAATTATCGAGCGAATCGTTCACTTTGTTGTTAACGAGCTTTATATCTGTCGCTTCAACGTCGTTATAATTTTGCATTTCCTCAATATCGCTAATTCGAGCCTCTAACTGCTCTATACGATTCACAATAACGGAAGCGCTCGCGTCAGAGTACACATTAGCGATAACGCCGTTTTTAGATACGCGCTCACCATCTGCAATGGTAAAATGCAACGCGCCATCGGTGTTAGATTCAATGATTTTTTCCTCACGAATTATAGTAATGTTAATAGGAAAACCTTCAACCGCGGTATAATACTCTGCGCTTACGGTGGTGATCGGTTTATAAGTAGAAGAATATATTTGATGCACAATAAACACTATAGCAATAATACAGAGTATTATTTTTAACACTTTATTGTCACGCATCATTTTACCCTTCTTTCATAAATTTTTTTGCCTCAAACGTGGCATCTTCGATTTCGTCTTTAAATATCCAGTTAATTCTAGTATCTTTGTTAAACCAAGTCAATTGGCGCTTGGCATAACGGCGTGTAGAACGCTTTAAGTTTTCTACCGCTTCTTCTAGCGAAATTTCGCCTTTAAAATAATCAAAAAACTCTTTGTGACCTATTGCTTGAATAGCGCCGCCACCCAAGTTTTTATCAAATGCTTCTCGCGCCTCTTGTAGCAAACCATTTTCGAGCATTATATCTACTCTAAGGTTAATTCTTTCATAAAGTTTTTCACGGTCGCGATAGGTAATGCCAATTATGGTAGCATCGTAAGGCGATTCGTTTTTTATTGATTGTTCGTCGTTAAACGATTTTGTGTTGCCGGTGCTCTCAAAAATTTCAAAAGCACGAATTATACGGCGTTTATCGTTAGCGTGTAATTTTTCGGCAGCGTCGGGATCGATTTGGCGCAAACGACCGAGCATTTCCTCGCCGCCGACACGATCAAATTCTTCGGTAATTTTATCTCGAAGATTATAATCGGTCTCCTGCTCTACAAACTCTACGTTATTTACAAGCGAGTTTATATAAAGCCCTGTGCCACCTACTATAATAGGTAACTTGCCACGCGATGCAATCTCGGTTATCTTTTCTCGCGCCGCTTTTACGTAATCGGCTACGGTATAACTACTGCCATAAGGCAAAAACTCTACCAAATGATGAGGTACACCATCGGTTTCACTTTCGTCGGGAGCGGCCGACGCAATGTGCATATCGCGGTAAATTTGCATCGAATCGGCAGATATTACCTCGCCGTTAAATTGCTTTGCAAGCGCTATGCCTAACCCCGTTTTGCCCGATGCGGTAGGCCCTACAACGCAAATTATTTTTTGTTTTTTCATTGTATTCTTCCAAAATATTTTTCAAGATTGTATTTCTTAATCTCAAAAGCAACAGGTCTGCCATGAGGACAATACATAATGTCATTGTCACCTAACACCTTTATTGCAAGATTTAGTTTTTCGATATTCGAAGTGATATACCCCGCCTTTATTGCCGCTTTACAAGCAACGGTATGAAGTATATCATCAATTCTATCAAGGCTAACGCTACCCTTTTGGGCTAGACTGCTTGCCGCTTCAAGAATTGTGCTTTCGGCATCGTCTTTAGCAAGCATTGCGGGAATTGCACGCACCATAATAGATTCGTTACCAAAATCCTCTACCTCAAAACCATAACTACTAAGCAAATCAACGTTGTTTACCATAGCGGTATATTCATCGCCAATAAGTTTTACGGTAATCGGAATAAGCAACGCTTGACTTTCGATAACGTTATTTTCTTTTAACTTGTTAAACAAAATTCTCTCATGAGCAGCATGCTTATCTATCATAAACACACTATCACCCTTTTGCGCCACGATATAGGTATTAAAGGCTTCGCCAATAAGTTTGATTTCTTCTTTTGGCGAATATTCTTTTTCTACAACCTGCTCTTTGGGTTGTGGCGGCTCTACTTTTGGAATTTCTTTTATAGGTTCCGGCTTTTCTATATCAACCGATACTTTTTTCTCTGGCACGTTCGGTTTGAATTCATCACGCAAAAAGAACGGAGTATTATCGGCTTTTAGCCTTACTGGTTCTGCCTTTGGTTTTACTATCTCTTCTTTTATAATCGCCTTTGGTTCTTCTCTTTGTTCTTGAACCGGTAGATTAACGGCAGTTTGACGATACTCATGGGTAGTCATGTGTAAAAACGTATTGTTTTTAGGTGGCGCTACCGAAATCTCGGGACGAGTATCACCCGAAAGAATAGCATTTTTTACCGCATTATAAACGGCGGTAAATACACGCTTTTCGTCAGAGAAACGAACTTGAGTCTTTGCAGGATGCACGTTTACGTCAACCGTTTCATACGGTATTTCCACACCAAGCACAAACACAGGGAATTTTCCCACCATAGCGCTATTTTTATAGGCTTGTTCGGTTGCGGCGGTAATCGTACCCGATTGCACGTATCGTCCGTTTAAGAAAGTAAACTGATATGCGCGTGAAGCGCGGCAAGATACAGGTTTGCAAACAAGACCGCTTACCTTAACGCCGTCAAGGGTTAAATCAACGGAAATAAGAGTATTTGCAATTTCGCGACCCAAAACGCTATAAACAGCTGAGGCTAGTTTGCCGTCGCCCGATGTAGACAATGTTTGTTTGCCGTCGCGAATAAGTTTAAAGGCAATTTCAGGGTGGGACAACGCTTGGCGCTCTATAATTGCCGAAACAGTTGTACCCTCTGAAACGTCTTTTTTAAGAAATTTCATACGAGCGGGAGTGTTATAGAAAAGGTCGCGTACTATAAGTGTTGTGCCATCCGGGCAACCAACCTCTTCGTATAATATTTCTTCTCCGCCCTCGATTTTATAGTGTGTGCCAAAATCTTCTTCGGCAGTTTTTGTAAATAGCTCTACGCGTGACACCGCACTTGTAGCGGCCAACGCTTCGCCACGGAAACCAAGAGTCGCAATACTGTCAAGGTCAACCGCTTGTTTTATTTTACTGGTAGCGTGACGCAAAAATGCCTTTGGTACGTCGTCGGAATTTATACCGCAACCATTATCGGTAATGCGAATATAGGTTATACCGCCGTGTTGAATTTCAACGGTAATGTGCGTAGCGCCGGCGTCTATGGAGTTTTCGACCGCTTCCTTTACAATGGACGCAGGTCTTTCAACAACCTCACCTGCCGCAATAAGCTCGGCAATGGATTTTGGCAGTACGTTAATTTTTGGCATTTTTGTTCACCTCTTTTTTAAAATTATATAGATTTTGCTTTGTTTGCTATGTCGAAAAGCACGCCCATAGCCTCTATTGGAGTTAAAGTGTTAACGTCAATTGCTTGCAACTCGCGCAAAATATCGGTCGCACCCTGCATTTCAAGTGACATTTGATCGGTATTTGTTTCGACCGTCTTGTACGTAACAATACCGCTTTCGAGCGTTTGTTTTAGTATTTGTTTTGCTCTGCGGATTACCGAGTCGGGTATACCGCCAAGTTTTGCAACTTCGATACCATAACTATCATCGGCGCCACCGGGCACTATACGACGAAGGAAAATAATATCATCGCCACGTTTCTTAACGGCTATATTATAGTTCTTTATGCCGTCAAGCTCGTTTTCCATTTCGGTAAGTTCGTGATAGTGAGTTGCAAAGAGTGATTTTGCGCCAAGGCGCTTTTTGTCGGCAACGTACTCGAGTACCGCGCGAGCGATAGACATACCGTCAAAGGTAGAAGTGCCTCGACCAATTTCGTCGATTATAAGCAAACTGTTGCGAGTAGCATTTTTAAGAATGTGCGCCATCTCGCTCATCTCTACCATAAAGGTAGATTGACCGGAGCTCAGGTCATCTGACGCGCCTACACGAGTGAATATTGCATCTACCACGCCGATTTCGGCCATTTGCGCCGGTACGAAAGAACCTATTTGCGCCATGAGTGTGATTATAGCCACCTGACGCATATATGTAGATTTACCAGCCATATTAGGTCCTGTAATAATAGCGCAACGGTCGGTTGTACTATCAAGATAAGTATCGTTAGAAACGAACGGAGTTTTTATAAGTTTTTCGACAACGGGATGTCTGCCGTTTTTAATACTTATAACACCGCTATTGTTAATTAATGGGCGGCAATAGTTGTTTTCTATCGCAACCTGCGCCATAGAGCACATCGCGTCTAGTCGTGCAATAGCTGCCGCCGTTGTGCGAACACGAGCCGCCGCATCGGCAACGGTCAAGCGAATGCCGTTAAATATCTCATATTCAAGTTGAAAAGCGCGATCCTTTGCAGTAAGAAGACGGTTTTCAAGTTGTTTGAGTTCGTCGGTTATAAAGCGTTCTGCATTAGTAAGGGTTTGCTTACGAACGTAGCTTGCAGGTACTTTGTCAAGGAATGAGTTTGTAACCTCGATATAGTAACCAAATACTTTGTTATAACGAACACGCAAATTTTTAATACCTGTTGCCTCTCGCTCACGAGCCTCTATCTCTGCAAGATAAGACGTACCGCCGTCCATATCCTCACGCAAGATATCAACCTGCTCGTTATAACCTTTTTTAATAATTTTACCTTCACGAACGGTAGCAGGAGCGTCCTCGCTAATGGCCGCGTCGATAAGCTCCACTATCTCGTCAAGAGTATCAATATCGTTGTAAATAGATTTTAGCATCTTGCAATTAGATGACGCTAAAAGTTGTTTTATATAAGGGAATCGGTGCGCTGTAGCCGCAAGCGCCAAAAGCTCTTTTGCGGTTGCAGTACCGTAAACAATCTTTGTCATCATACGCTCAATATCGCGTATGCCGCTCATATATTCCTGCGCTTCGCATCGCATAACGGTATCGTTGCTAAGTTCCTCTACCGCATTTTGACGCAAGGTTATTTCAGGAATGCTAAGTAATGGTTGCAAAACGTAAGAGCGCATAAGTCGTTTGCCCATAGCGGTCTTGGTTTTATCAAGAACACCAAGTAGCGAACCGCGTTTTGACTTGGTACGCATCGTTTCGCAAAGTTCTAGGTTGCGAACAGCGGTAACGTCAAGCTGCATAAACTGCGCCGAAGTATAAACGTTTATATTTTTTATTGCGATGGTTCCGGTCTTACCGTTTTCTTGCAAGTAATCGATTACCGCACCCAAAACGCTGGCCGATACGCTACCACCCTCAATACCAACGTTTTCGGGACTTATTACGCCAAAGTTTTGGCAAAGTAACGCCTCGGTTGTGTTTGTGTCAAAACGAGCGTCGTCGCGAACCGATATTGTCGCAGTAATTTTTTCTTCTAAAAATGCAGAAATCTTATCTTTTAATTTTGCATCAATTAAAATTTCACTAGGACTAAAGCGCATAATCTCGTTTTGAACGCTTACGTATACGTCGTCGCCCGAAAGCTCGGTTACGTGCGCTTCACCGGTAGAAGCATCGGCAAAACAAAGACCAATTTTACCACCGTTTTCAAAAGCCGCCGCTAGATAGTTGTTGCGGCCTTCGTCGAGCATTTCGCCCTCGATTACGGTGCCCGGTGTGATAATGCGAACTATATCACGCTTTACTATACCCTTAGCAGTAGCAGGATCTTCAACCTGCTCGCAAATAGCAACCTTATATCCTTTTTCAACCAAACGGGCGATATAACCCTCGCTGCTATGGTATGGTACGCCACACATTGGGGCGCGCTCTTCTAGACCGCAGTCTCTACCGGTTAAAGTGAGTTCGAGTTCTTCCGAGCCTTTTATAGCATCGTCAAAGAACATTTCATAGAAATCACCCAAACGATAAAAGATAATGCAGTCTTGGTTTTGTGATTTTATATCCATATACTGTCGCATCATTGGTGACAGTTCAGCCATAGTTAAAATCCCCTTTGGTTAAAAGTTAGTTTTAAAATAGATTTTGCGAGATGTTGTCCCTCAGAGTTTTCTTAGTGGCAACCGCCGCAAGTTGCGCAAGAACCTGTGCAAGCAGTTTGTGGCTCGGCGCTCATTGGATCTTCGCCTTCTACGCACTGCATGATGATGCTGTTAATATCGTTAAGCATAGCGTCAAGGTCAGCCTTTGCGGTGTTGTAATCGAGCATTGTTTTGCTTGACATAACTGCTGTGTAAATTTCACGAAGTTTTTCGTTAAGTTCTTTAATCTTTGCTTCGTCTTGTGTTTCTGCGTTCATTTCGCGGTCAAGATTCATACGAATTGTGTTGAACTCGCCAATTTGGTTTTGCAAAGTTTCATCGTTGTCGTTTGCAAGTTTAGCCTTTATAAAGCGAATAAAACGCTCGTCCTTTTGAATTTCTACTCCTAGATTTCTTGTTGCTTCAATAATTCCCATTTTAATTGTTTCCTTTCAAAATTAAATTTTAATTTATTATAGTGCCGTAAAGTGTGTTGTTTTCATATTTTTCTACACGTACAGTCACAAAATTACCCATTACTTCAGGTGTGCCGTTAAAGGTTACACTCGAATAGAATTCGCTCTTGCCGGAATATACCCCGTCACCTAAATCCTCTTCACAAAGAACTCTCATTTCTTTGCCTATAAGCGAGCGATTTAGTTGCTCGGATATTTCGTCCTGCGCAATAAGCAATTCGTTAAACCATTTGCCCTTTTCCTCACGTGATGCAGGGTCCGGCATAACAGCCGCCGGAGTGCCCTCGCGTGGCGAATAAATAAACGTAAAGAGTGACGTAAACTTAACTTCTTTTACAAGAGTAAGCGTTTCACAAAAGTCCTCGTAAGTTTCTCCCGGGAAACCTACGATAATATCGCTTGTGAACTCAACGTCAGGCATACGATCGCGCGCCGCTTTAATAAGTTTTAAATAACCCTCGCGGTCATAACGACGATTCATTTGTTTTAATATTTTACTGCTACCACTTTGGAAAGGTAGGTGAATATGTCTTTCAACCTTTTCGCAATCGCGAATAGCGTCTAAAAGTTCTTCGGTACAGTCTTTTGGATGAGAGGTCATAAAACGAATCCTAAAATCACCCTCGATATCGTTTATCATACGAAGAAGTTTCGCAAAGTTTACACCGTGGCTCTCGCCCTTGCCGTAAGAATTAACGTTTTGACCGAGCAACATTATTTCTTTAAATCCGCTCTTTATCATATTGGTTGCTTCTTTGATTATTTCTTGCGGATCGCGTGAACGCTCGCGACCGCGAACGTAAGGCACGATGCAGTAGGTACAGAAGTTGTTGCAACCATACATAATCGGCAACCAACCTTTTAGTTTGCCGTCACGACTGATTGGAATATTCTCTACTATTTCTTTGTTATCAAGTTCTAATTCGTAAACGCGCTTACTTGTCATTCGGCGGTAAATAAACTCTGGCAAACGATGGTATTGCTGGGTACCAAAAACTATATCAACGTACGGATAGCTTTTATAAAACTTGTCGGCAACCGATTGTTGTTGCGCCATACAACCGCAAACCGCAACCATCAAATTTGGATTTGCTTGTTTTAGTTTTTTGGTGGCGCCTACGTTACCATAAACTCGGTCTTCGGCATGTCCGCGTACCGCGCAGGTGTTAAAGAGTATAAAATCAGCCTCGGTTATTTCCTCTGTAAGTGTATAACCGCACAAAATTAGCATACCCTTTATTCTTTCTGAATCACTAACGTTTTGTTGGCAACCAAAGGTTACGATATGCGCCTTTGGATTTGCTACTTCACGTTCTTTAAGCAATGCCTGCACGCGACTAGCGAACGCGCGTTGCTCGGGCAAATAACCCGTTAAATTATCATTAAAATTCACGTGTAAAACCTCTATATCAATAATCTATATTATTATACTATATAAGCTTAATTAAAGCAAGAAGTATCTGCAATAAATTTGTTAATTTTTTTGCGCAAAAATTCAAAAAACCTCGCCTTTTAAAGACGAGGTTTTGCTTAAAACAATTTGTTGTGTACTATATCAATGATTTTTGCAAATTCGTTTGCGCTATAACTGTTTATTCCGGGCGCGTCTGTCAGTATTGCAAAGATATACGGAGTATCGCCTTTCCAAACAATTCCTGCGTCGCTATACGATAGCCAATCCCCTGTGCTGTTGTGACCTTGTTTGTGGGAATATTCTACTCCGTCAAGCGCAGCAGTCGCATAGTTGCCCGCGGTGTTGGTGCAACTTTCATACAAAAATCTCGAATAGGTTGTATCGGTTTCAAAATAGTTATAAATCTCGCACCAAACCTTTACAAGGTCGTTTGATTTTGTGTGCAAACTCCAAACAGTAGGCTTGATTTTTAAAGAATCGCAACCGAGTGTACTAATCCACTCGTTATAGCCGTCTCTGCCAAAAAAATCCACCGACATAAGATAACCTACGTTATCACTAATCGACATACTTTTACCTAGCGCCGTTTCCATAGAAAACACCGTGCCAAACGGAGAATATTGCATATCGCCGGTACCCGTCTCATAGTGCTTTTGTTCGTATGTAAGTTCAGTTTGCAAGCTACCGTTTCCCGCCTCCATTTGATGGCAAGAATACAGCGTGTATGCCGCTTTTACAGTGCACGCGCCAAAGATTTCTGCCTCGGTATTATACTCTAAACCTCGACTTCCATCAACCGAATAAACCGACAAAGAAATATTGTATTTATGCGAGTTTAAAATCGCTTCTAATTCTAGTAAATCGCTAGAAAATTCGTCACTTTCAAGCGCACCCGTTACCGCTATTTTTTTGCCGGTATTTATACCGTTTGGCGTTACTGCCACAGTGGGTTTTGATGGGGTGATTTGCTCTTTTTCGGCCTCGTTTTCTAGTGTCGAAACGTTAGATTCTACTACTATTTCACTCTCGGTTTTTTCGCTGTTCGAAATTGTGTTATCAGCGCTTTTACAAGCCGTAAAAATCACACAAAAACATACTAAAAGTGTCAAAATCTTGATGTTACACATGACTTTTTCCACCCGTTATTTTTCTTTTTATCGCGCCTAAAAACGCACGAATTTTTGTGCTCCAAAGCCATCTTACAGGGTAAGAAAATCTATTGAATTTAACGTAAAATTTATATTTTTTTGACGCATTGCAATCAATATATTTACCGCCTCTATACACCGCCGTCATAACACCGACAACGTTTTCTGGCATCACGTATTCTCGTCTATAAGTATTGTCACCACGAATGATATAAGTACCATCGTCAGCAATGCCGATAATGCGGTGCAAAACAAGATTTTTAGCTCCCTTTACCTTATAAAGCGGGGCTTGTCCCACTTTAAGCGGGTGCTCTGCCTTGCTAATTACCACAATGTCTTTGTGTGTGCGAAGAAGCGGATGCATGCTAGCGCCTCTAGTCAAAAAAGCGGCTGTATTTTGAGTTTTTAACTGCTCCTCTACCGCGTTTATTTCACAGGTTTTCATACTAAAAGTTCTGCCTCGCTAAGCTTAGTTATTAGGCTATCAACGCTCTCGGCAACGTCGCTTTCGCTAGCGTCAGGGTATTCTTGCATTAGGCCGTTTATAATCTCCTCGCGTGTAACGTCGTTTTGGAGCGCTTTAAATATAAACGCGCCGGTTTCGTTAAGTTTGATATAACCGTTAAAACGTCCGTCGTTATCGCCTACCGATACGGCTACCGTTTCGCCGGCTACTTGATTTATAATAAATTCGTATTTAAGTTTCATTGTTTTTCTCCTCGTCAAACAAACTAGGGTCTATCTTGAATCCACCCTGGATTTCGCTAATTTCAGGCGGTGTTTCTTCGTCTAGACTATCTAAAATACTTTTAATTATAGTATCTGTTTCCTCTTTTTCTAACGCTACGGGTGTCTCGTCTTCTTCCTTCCAGCTTTCTAATAAAGCGTCACCTTCAGGATATGCCGTGTCACTCGGACGTTTCTTTTTATACGCTATGCTTATAACAATATAAATTACAAACACTATCGCAGTGCCGCTGGCAACCATTACACCAAGTAAAAGACCGGGATTTTGATAGTTAAATCGTATCTCTGACACACCACTATCGACAGCAACCGCCATAAAACCAACGTTTACTTTCTCTACCTCTACGGACTTGCCGTTTACTGTGGCCGTCCAGCCCTCGTCATAAGGCACAGAGAAAAATACTAGTGATTTTTTATCGCGTGTAACCGTAGCCGAAAAACCATCGTTATCTACGCTAAATTTATCTGCCGCAGTTTTTCTAAGCTCTGCCGCATCGGTTGCAATAGCGTACTTTGAAAAACTTAGCGTCACTTCGCTATCATCGTAAACGTCTTGATAACGCAATTGCTCGATATTGGTCATATAATCGCCGTACTTTTCGATTTGATCATCGGTTAAAAGTATAGCTTTTAACATAAGGTTCGAACGCAAACCTTGACCATATTCCTCACAGAACTTATAGCTCATATAATAATTATACGAAAAACCGTAAGGCACGTAATTTTGATTCTCGTAAACGTAATAATTGCCGCTTGTTTCTAGGTAACTAAATCCCGGCATTAGCGTTTCGCCATAATTGTCTACAAAGGTATCACCATCGGTGCGATTAAGCAAATATTTAACCGACAAAAGTGAACGAATAGCCGGCACGTTTGTGTCAGGTCGACTTGCTACCGAACGCTCAACACCAATGTATTCGTAAAATTTCATTATACTTGGACTTACAACCGAATGAAACGCGTTTATGGTAGGCAAACCTAGATACATGCCAGTATTATCGACGCCGTCGTAAACGTCAATTCTGTACTCACTATCATCGTGCAAATCAACCTCTCCCTCAATAAGCGAGTCAATAACAACACTCTTAACGTCATAAGAATGGAATCTACCCGACGCTATAAACACGTTGCCATAAATAATAGATATTACACAAACACAGGCTATCGCGCCCTTATAAAACGCGGTATGACTCTTTTTGCGCGCGTCAAAAAGCAATTTTTGTATAGGTAAGCAAATAATTGCAATAAGGCTCGCGATCCAAAAACGTAGCATATAGGTGTTTTCACTGTCTTGGGTATAAAGTCCAAAAATGATTTTTTCTTCGCCATTTTCGGTAATTGTTTGCGGAAAGAAACCTATAACCAAAACAAATGCTAACGTAATTGCGGTGCTCCACTTTAAGCCATAAGAAAAATCAACCTTTTTATCCTCTGCAAGCGTTACGGTTGCAAGCGCGATGATGAGGATAGGCATATAGAACCAACGCGCATAATAAGAGGTATTAAACGCGTAGAATACACTGTTTAAAATTGGCACTAACGCGCAAAGCGCACATATAGCCAAAAGTCGTTTTTGCCAACTCTTTTCGCGAAGCTTAAACCAAGCAAAAAATCCCGTCATACCAAACAAAGGCAGCCAACCCGCAACCGACGACCAACGAACGTTAGCCTCGGGGAAAAAGACCGGTCGCGCAGGTATGTCCGGTGGGAAGAAAAAGCTTTGAATAACGTAGAGATATATCTGTTCTTTGCCGTAGGTAATACCGTTCCAGCCCAAAAGAAAACTAGAAATTCTCTCGTTACCCATAATTGCATTAAGCGCAGGAATTAGCAATATAGATGCCAAACCAACACCTAAAATCGCCTCGAATACAAATACCAAAAAGCGTGAAATCTTAATCTTTATCGCCTTTGACGCAAGGCGCACAAAGAAATAAATAACGCAAAATACAACCATACCAAAAAAGAAGAAATAGTTAGTAATTGCGCAAAGAGCCACCGTCAGCGCGAACACACCGCGACGATTTTCGGTAATGAGAAGTTCTATACTCAAAAGCAATAACGGAAATACGATTATCGCCTCATGAAAATGATTAAAGAATATATTGTAAATCGAAAAACCCGAAAAAGCGTACAACAAACCGCCTAGACTTGCCGCATACGAAGTCTTGGTAAAACGACGAATATACATATAACCGGTAAGCGCCGCAAATGCAAATTTTAAGATAAGTAATGGTCCCATTAAATATGGCACAAAACTGTTTGGGAATAATAACGTTATCCAAAAAAATGGACTACCAAGGGTATAAAAAGAATAAGCGCCGACAAAATCAGAGCCTAAATCTGTGTACCAATTCCAGTTGATATCACCCTCGGTTATCGCTTTGTGACAAGTTTGGTAAAAAGGAATTTGCTGAACGTTAAAATCACCGTAAAAGGTAAAATAACCTTCACTCATTATCATATGAGGCACAAAAAGACAAGCGGCCGTCAAAAGCGCCACCAAAAACGTAAACATTCGTCTTTCTTTTTGAGCTCCTAAAAGCATTTTTTTGCTTTCGGTAAAGGTCAATGTGCTCACCTCATTAGCGTAAGATTTTAATCATAGATATTATAACAAAAATACAAATAATATTCAAGAAAAAATAAATGCGCAACGCCAAAAGCATTGCGCATTTTAAAATTATCTTATTCCGTAATTTTCGATTACGTAGTCCATATCTTTGTCGCCGCGACCTGAAAGGTTAATAAGAACTGAACCGTGATCCATAGTCTTTGCGAGTTTCATACCATAAGCCACCGCATGTGAAGACTCAATCGCAGGGATTATACCCTCTAGACGAGCAAGCTTATAGAATGCATCAATTGTTTCCTCATCATCGATAACGTCGTACTTAACACGACCTAAATCTTGCAAGAAAGCGTGTTCCGGACCAGATGAAGGATAGTCAAGACCACTCGCTACCGAGTAAACAGGAGCAGGATCGCCGTTTTCATCCTTGAGCATAATGCTGTTAAATCCGTGCATAACGCCCTCTGTACCATATTTAAGGCTTGCAGCGTGGTCGCCAAGTTTTGGACCGCGACCGAGTGGTTCGATACCATAAATATCAACAGGATCGTTTAAAAATCCAGCAAAAAGACCTGCTGCATTAGAACCACCACCTACGCAAGCAACGATAGCTGATGGCAAGTGACCTGTCATTTCGATAAACTGCTCGCGAGCCTCAATACCAACTACGCTTTGGAAATCGCGCACCATCATTGGGAATGGGTGTGGGCCAAGAACTGAACCGATACAGTAAATGCAATCTTTATATTCCTTGCTATATGCGTCAAAAGCTGCGTCAACCGCCTCTTTAAGTGTTGCAAGACCGTGTGTTACCTCGACAACGTTAGCGCCAAGAATCTTCATACGAGCTACGTTTGGAGCTTGTTTCTTAATATCGACACTACCCATGTAGATGTCACATTCAAGACCAAAGTAAGCAGCGGCGGTAGCAAGCGCTACACCGTGCTGACCAGCGCCGGTTTCGGCGATAATCTTTTTCTTGCCCATATATTTTGCAAGCAAAGCTTCACCCATACAGTGATTAAGCTTGTGCGCGCCAGAATGATTAAGGTCCTCACGCTTTGCGTAAAGTTGTACCTTACCGCCCAACGCATCAGAAAGACGCTCTAGGTGTGACACAGGTGTAGGTCTGCCTTGAAATTCTTTTCTAATACGACGAAGTTCGGCAATAAATTTGCGTGACTGACAAATTGAGTAGTAAGCCTCGGTAATTTCTGCCATAGCCGCCTTTAGCTTGTCCTCAATAAAGCAACCGCCGTATTTACCGAAGTAACCGTCCTTGTCGGGGTAATTATTAAAATAGGTATCAAAATCTACATTGTTAAGTTTCATAGTTGTTTCTCCTTAAAATTATTAAAAATATCTTTATTGAAACAAGCTACGCCATCGCTTGGTAAAAAGCTTCATTTATATCACCAAAAATAACATATTTATGTGTTATATTACCACCGCGTAATTTAATTGTCAAGTACATTAAATTTTTACTTGAAAAATGTAAGAAAATATATTATATTATATATTTAGTGTAAATTTGTTATTTTCCTTTGGAGGTTTTATATGTCTAATTACTTAAAAATGAGCAAAGACGAGTTAAACGCTGAGTTTAAACTTGCTAAAGCCGAGTATGAAAAACTACGCGCTTTGCATCTTTCACTCGATATGTCACGCGGCAAGCCCGGCGCTGATAATATGGATTTGAGTGAAAAAATGTTTGACCTTGTTGGCAACGACACAGGCTTTAAAAACATTGACGGTATCGATTGCCGTAACTATGGCGGTCTTGACGGTCTTCGCGAACTTAAAAATCTATTTGGCGAGATATTAGGACTTGCTCCCGATCAAATCATCGTTGGCGGTAACTCATCACTTAACATGATGTTTGACACCATCGCGCAGGCTATGACACACGGTCTTGGCGGCGAGCCATGGTGCAAAACCGAGGGCATCAAATTCTTGTGCCCAGCTCCTGGTTACGATCGTCACTTTGCAATTACCGAATATTTTGGTTTTGAACTTGTTCCTGTAAAGCTTAATGACGATGGTCCTGATATGGACGAAGTTGAAGAGCTTATCAAGGACGAAAAGGTTAAGGGTATTTGGTGTGTGCCAAAATACGCTAACCCAGAAGGCATTACCTATAGCGATGAGGTTGTTCGTCGTTTTGCAGCGCTTAAACCTGCGGCAAAAGACTTTAGAATATTCTGGGACAACGCATACTGCATTCACGAACTTTATGAAGACGGCGACAACTTACTCAACATTTATGATGAATGCGTAAAGGCAGGCAACCCTGATTTGCCAATTATCTTTGCATCTACTTCAAAGATTTCTTTCCCAGGCGCGGGTGTTGCAGTTGAGGCAGGTAGCCCTAACAACGTGGCTATTCTTAAAAGCCGTATGGCGTTCCAAACAATTGGCCCTGACAAGTTAAATCAACTTCGTCACGCTCGTATGTTTAAATCGGCCGCTGATCTTTATGAACACATGAAAAAACACGCTGATATCATTCGTCCTAAGTTTGAAAGTGTGCTTGGCGAGCTCGAAAAAATCAAAGATACAGGCGTTGCTCGTTGGACCAATCCAAAGGGCGGTTACTTCATCAGTCTTTACGTGCTCCCTGGTTGCGCTAAACGTGTTGAACAACTTTGTGCTAACGCAGGTCTTATTCTTACCCCTGCAGGCGCGGCTTACCCTTATGGTAAAGACCCAGACGATTCAAATATTCGTATAGCTCCTTCTTTCCCAAGCGCCGAAGATATTAAAACCGCGGCAGTTGTGCTTTGCGCAGCAGTTAAAGTTGCAGCTCTTGAAAAACTTATTGAAGCATAATTTCAATTTAGTTTGACTTTGTAATACAAATTTAGTATAATGATTAAATGTTAAATAAAAACATTGGAGGTTTCAAAAAATGAAGTCTAAAACTTCCCGTAAGTCGACATTTTTTATAGTGTTCATACTAATCGTTGCTCTTGCTTATTCAGCATTCTTTGGTATTGATAACTATTATGGCGACAACAGAATAGTTTACACAAAAGGTGCCAACGACATTCGTTGGGGCATCGATATCAACGGTGGTGTTGAAGCAGTTTTCTGCCCAGCAGACTCTGAAAAAGAGATTAGCTCCGACGATATCAGCGCAGCAAAAAATCTTATAGAAACAAGACTTGTGAACAAAAACATCACAGACTATGAGGTTTATGCTGACACAGCAAACGATCGTATCGTTGTTCGTTTCCCAAGCAACACACAAGCAGATGATTTTGACGCTAATAAAACAGTAAACGAGCTTAGCGCTTCTGCAATGGTTATCTTCCGTAAAGGTACTTCTGAAACAGGTGATATCATTATCAAGGGTTCTGAAGACGTTAAGTCAGCTACAGCTGCATTCGATAATAACACAAGCGATCCTATCGTTGTGCTTAACTTTACCGAAAAAGGTAAACAAAAATTTGCCGCTGCTACCGCCGAAGCAATAAATTCTTCTACAAACTCAAAGTACAAGGATAGCACCGGTACGGATTATTCAGGCGCTAGCTACATTTCAATTTGGCTTAGCACCACTACTTACGACAAAGATGGCAAAGAAGTTACAACACAAACAAACATTAGCACCGCTAGCGTAGATTCAGTTATTAATTCTGACGAGTGTATCATTTCCAACAAGCAATCTCCTCTTTCTGCTGAAGAAACAAGAGATATCGCAGAAAAGATCAATGGCGGTAAGTTGCCATTTAACCTAATCGTTAAGAATCTTCAGATTATCTCTCCAACACTTGGTTCTAACGCACTTAACGTAATGGTAATCGCAGGTATCATCGCATTTGCTGTTGTTTGCTTGATCGTTATCGCTCGTTATCGTGTAGTTGGTATGGTTGCCGCTATCGCTCTATTAGGTCAGCTTGCTGGTACAATCGCTTGTATTTCAGGCTTCTTTGACGGTTCTGATAGCTTTACACTTACCATTCCGGGTATTGCGGGTATCATTCTTTCAATTGGTGTAGGCGTTGACTGTAACGTTATCGCTGCTGAACGTATTCGCGATGAGTTTAGAAAAGGCAAGTCCCTTGACGGCGCTATTAACGCAGGCTTTAAGAACAGTCTTTCTGCTATCATCGACGGTAACGTAACCATCGTTATCGTAGCTATCGTGCTTATGGGCGCGTTCGGCTCACCAGACAGTTTCTTGGGCACTGTATTCTCACCAATTATGTCAATCTTTGGCACATCAATAACCGGTACAATCTATTCATTCGGTTACACACTTCTCATCGGCGTTATCTTCAACCTTATCATGGGCGTTCTTGCTTCTAAACTTATGGTTCGCAGTATCTCACAGTTTAAGTTTATGAGAAATCCTGCTTTTTATGGAGGTAAGAAAAATGGCTAATAAGACAATTAACACTAAAAAATGTTTTAAAGTTACCAGCATTATTTACGCTTCTTTAATAATCGTAGGTATCATTATGACAATCATCGCTGGCGCAAAGCTTGATATTAGCTTTGCCGGCGGTACAACCTTCTCTTATTCATATACAGGTGACGTTGCTGAAGGCGAATTCACAAAAACAGTTTCTTCTGTTTTGAAAAAGGACTTCAACGTAACTCAAAACAAATCGCTTGAAGGCGACCTTCAAACATACGTTGTAACCCTTTCCGGTAAAGATGCTATCGACTCTGATACACAGTTAAAGATTACCGAGGCTCTTGAAAAGAAGTTTGCAAAAAACAATATCGAGCTATACAACGCTGATTCTGTTGACGCATCACTCGCAGGCACATTCTTTGGCAAGTGTTTGGTTGCAGTTCTTATAACCGCTGTATTGGTAGTTATTTACGTTGCTATCAGATTTAGAAAAATCGGTGGTGTATCGGCATCTCTTGCTGCGTTCTGCGCGCTCATCCTCGACTTACTCACCGCATTCTTCATTTGCGTAATCTTTAGACTTCCTATCGATATGAACTTTATGGCGGTTGTTCTTACAATACTTGGTTACTCACTTAACGATACAATCGTTATCTTCGACCGTATTCGTGAAAACAGACGTCTCTATCCAAATATGACTATTGCAGAAAACGTTGATATGAGCGTTACCAACACAATGGTTCGTAACATTATAACAACTGTAACAACCGTTTGCGCTGTTCTTACCATTATTGTTATTTCTGAAATTTACGGTCTTACAAATCTTCGTTCATTTGCAATTCCAATGGTATTTGGTCTTGTTTCTGGTTGCTTCTCATCAATCTTTATTTCAACTCCTATTTGGGTTTGGTACAAAGAAAGAAAAGCAGCTAAACAATAATTCTTTACAAATCACAAAAGCACTCATCGTTGATGAGTGCTTTTATTTTTTATTAAACAACGTTTTATTTAAACATTGTTTGTATTCCATCTACTATTTCG
The DNA here is from genome assembly GCA_017537245.1 of Clostridia bacterium. Lineage (GTDB taxonomy): Bacteria > Bacillota > Clostridia > Oscillospirales > Acutalibacteraceae > UBA737. The sequence continues at coordinate 86,295 of JAFYLD010000012.1, forward strand.
CCCGCGGCTTTAACAACCTTTGCAGAGCCTTTAGATATATTGTGTTTATCCTGCAATATCATTTTGCCTACCACTACCGCAGCAGCGCCTGCCACCATTCCGGCTCCCATACCTTTTACAAATGACATTCCGTTTCCTTTAGACATAAATAAAACCTCCCTTCACGATTAGTTTAACCGTTTGAAGAGAGGTTATTATTTTAATTATTTATTTTTATTGTACTCGCTAAATGGAGCGTGAACCTTATCCTTGTCAGAAAGGATGATTTCCATATCGTCAGGAATTGGCCACTCAATACCAAAATCAGGATCGTTCCACATAAAGCCGACTTCGTCGTTTGGATGATAGTAATCATCAACCTTATAACAGAATTCAGCCTCGTCAGAAAGCACTACAAAACCATGTGCAAAACCCTTTGGTACCAAGAACTGACGCTTGTTTTCCGCACTTAGCACAACGCCTTCCCACTTACCGTAGGTTGGTGAACCTTCGCGAAGGTCAACGCAAACGTCAAATACCTCGCCGCGAATACAGCGAACAAGCTTGGTCTGTGGAAAATTCTTTTGAAGGTGCATACCGCGAAGAACACCCTTTGTAGACATTGACTGATTATCTTGAACAAAATCGATATCAATACCGCCCGCTTTAAAATCTTCTTTTTGGTATGTTTCCATAAAGTAGCCGCGACTATCGCCGTAAGCTGTTGGCTCTATAACAACAACGCCGTCAATAGAGGTTTTAATAAAGTTAAACTTACCCATTAAATTTCCTCTTTTCCGCTATACATTGTATCATAATACTTCTGATAAGCGCCGCTTGTTACGTTGTCAAACCATTCTTTGTTATCAAGATACCATTTAAGAGTCTTCTTAATACCAACTTCAAAACATGTTTCTGGATACCAGCCGAGCTCGTCCTTAATCTTTTGAGGATCGATACCATAACGACGGTCATGGCCCTTACGGTCGGTAACGTGCTTGATCATGTGCTCGCCAACGGTAGCGTCAACGTTTTCTTTAATGTATTCGATAATTGACTTAACGATAAAGATGTTTGGCTTTTCATTATGACCGCCAACGTTATAAACCTCGCCAAGACGACCTGCGTTAATAACCATATCAATAGCCTTACAGTGGTCTTCAACGTAGAGCCAGTCACGAATTTGCATACCGTCACCATAAACAGGAAGGTCCTTGTGCTGAAGAGTATTATTCATGATAAGTGGAATAAGCTTTTCAGGGAACTGGAATGGACCGTAGTTGTTTGAACAACGTGTAATGTTGATTGGGAACTTGTATGTATCGCCAAATGCTTTTACAAAGAAGTCTGCAGAAGCCTTTGATGATGAATATGGTGAGTGTGGGTCAAGTGGAGTTGTCTCCATAAAGTAGCCTGTTTCGCCAAGTGAACCATAAACTTCGTCGGTAGAAACCTGTAAGTATTTTACGCCCTCTTTGTATTGGTCGTCGCCAATAGTCCAAGCAACCTTAGCGCACTGGAGCATATTTACAGTACCTTCAACGTTTGTCTTAACAAAGATTTCAGGATTTGTAATTGAACGGTCAACGTGGCTTTCTGCCGCAAAGTTTACAACGTAGTCAACGTCGTTTTCAGCAAAAATCTTTGAAATAGCTTCTCTGTCGCAGATATCTGCTTGAACAAAGCTATAACGTGGATCGTTTTCAACGCTCTTAAGGTTTTCAAGATTGCCGGCATAGGTAAGCTTGTCAACGTTGATAATCTTGATGTCGTCATATTTACCGAGCATATAGATTACAAAGTTTGAGCCGATAAAGCCAGCACCGCCAGTTACTAAATAGGTTTTCATATTATTAGTCCTCCACTTTTGAAATATATTCTTTTAAAGCGATTTCCCAATCGCGCATTTCATTGCCTACCGTACACTCAAGCGCCAAGTTGCGAAGCGATGAATACTCCGGACGCTTTGTAGGTACGTTGAATTTTGCATTGTATTCTTCGGTTGTGCAAGAAGTTACTGTGTCACCAAGACCTGAATACTCTGCAATTTTTACTGCAAAATCATACCAAGAGCATTCGCCCTCGCCTGTGCAGTGATAAATACCGTATTCTTCGGTTACGGCAAGTTTAAGCAAGTGATGTGCAAGGTCGTTGGCGTTGGTTGGATTGCCGCGCTGGTCGCACACAACACCAATACCACCGTTTGCCTTTATTACACGGCGAACTGTCTTAACAAAGTTTTTGCCGATATAACCATAAAGCCAAGAGGTACGAACAACAAATGAACGCTTACAAAAACTCATAGCGTATTTTTCGCCAAGCGCCTTAGACGCGCCGTAAACGCTTTGTGGGTCTACTTTGTCCCACTCGCAGTATGGCTTTGTGCCATTGCCTGCAAAAACGTAGTCGGTAGATACGTGAATAAGCTTTGCGCCAATTTTTTCGGCACATACAGCCAAATTCTTAACACCTAACGCATTTACCTTGAACGCGGTTTGATAATCACTTTCGCAGCCGTCAACGTTTGTCATAGCGGCACAGTTGATTATAACGTCAGGACGATTTTCGTTTACGTAGTCGCTTACTGCAGCCATGTTTGAAATGTCGAGCGTATCAATATCTACCGGCAAAATCTCGGCACCCAAAACGCCCTGTGGCGCTGGACCGATTTCACTCTTGCCGCTAGCGAGTATTGACTGTAACTCGTTGCCAAGCTGACCGTGACAACCTGTAATCATAATTTTCATTTATGTTTTCCCCTCCATTTGAGCAAGAATTTAAAACTTGAAATTATATGAATAGATAAGTATTTAAAACTCTTTGAGCTTTCGCGCTCCCAAGCGTGAGTAACCTCAAACTGAGGAAGCATCATTACCCTGCCTTTAGATTTTGCCTTTAAAGCAAGGTCAGCATCTTCAAGATACATAAAATATCTCTCGTCAAAACCGCCCAACTCTTTGTAAACGTCGCCTCTTATACAAAAGAAACAGCCTGTACAAAAGTTTATTTCGGTAGGTTCGGTTATTTGCTTGTTTGCCCATACGTACTCGGCGCGAATTTTATCTGACAATCGACCCAAAAACAATCGCTTAAAGGTAGGACGCTCTTTAGGTAATTTTTGTTCGCTACCGTCAAAGTTTAATATCTTTGGCATAGCCATAGCTACGTCGGGGTTGGCTTCGAAGTAATCTACCATATTAGAGATTACGTCAGAATTTATAGTAATATCAGGGTTAATAACAAAATGATATTTGCCGATCGTTTCTTTAAGCACCGCGTTATGAGCTGCGCCAAAACCTACGTTATCGGAATTTTTAATAATTGTGGCTTGTCCCGATTTTTCTATAAAATCGGCAGTGCCGTCGCTTGACGCGTTATCAACCACGTAAAGTTTTAGAGGGTATTTACTAGTATTTTTTACAATACTATCGACCGTTGCGGGCGCACGATTAATATCATTATAGGTAACGATAGACGCCGAAACAAAAACATCTGCGCTCATAACAATCCCCCTTCAACTAATTTATGATATCATTTTTAAATCAAATAATCAATATATTTTTATTTTAAGAAACCGTTTACGATTTCTTCCTCGGCCTCAGCTTCGCTAAGACCTAAAGTCATAAGCTTTATAAGCTGTTCGCCTGCGATTTTACCAATAGCAGCTTCGTGAATAAGTGACGCGTCAATGTGGTTTGCATTTATTTCGGGAATAGCGCTAACTTTAGCATCACCCATAATAATAGCGTCGCATTCGGTGTGACCGTGGCACTTGTTGTTGCCGTTTATATTTGAACGATAAACCTGTACTGAATTATCGCACGCTACCGAGCGTGATACAACGTTTGCGCTAGAGTTTTCGCCGTTCATATCAACTGAAAAATCGGTATCTGCGCGTTGTGTACCATGTGTCATCAATTTTTCGCGAATTATGAGAGTCGCGTCGGTATCGAGTGTTGCGCGGGTTACGCGAGAGGTATTATCAATGCCTTTAATTTGGCTTGTTTCCATCTCCATATAACCGCCCTCGGCAATATTAACCACAGTGGTTGGGTTCATATTTTTGCCACCCGTACCATCGCCCTCGCCATAGTGACGCTCAATGTACTTAACGCGAGCATTTTTGCCCACAAAAAAGCTGTGAATACCATCGTGACGTGATTCTTCATCGCCACAGTTATGAATACCGCAACCCGCCATAATGGTAACGTCGCAGTCGTCACCGATTATAAAGTCGTTATAAACCAAATCGTTTACGCCGCTTTCGCTAATTATAACAGGAATGTGTATGGTTTCACCCTTTGTACCCGGGCGAATAATAATATCAATACCGTCTTTGTCGGTTTTGTTGCGAATATCTACGTTTTCGGTAACGTGGCGCTCGGCCAAAGAACCGTTTGCACGAATGTTAAAGGCGCCGTTTACCGCGCCGTCCATATCGGCAATTATTTTAAGCAAATCTTTCTCTATATTGTTCATTACTGCGCCCCCTTCATAGAGCTCGTAAGCACAGGACAAACAGCGCTTGTGTGCCCTAAAAGTTCAGGCAAAATATCTTCGCGCTTGCCATAAGATTTAAGCTCGCCCGCAGATAGTACCGCAACGTTGTCTGCAATATTTAAAATGCGCTCTTGGTGCGAGATTATAATAATTGAACCGCCCAATGTTTCGTGCATTTTTTCAAATACGTTTATAAGATTACCAAAGCTCCAAAGGTCGATACCTGCCTCTGGCTCGTCAAAGAGTGATACCTTTGTGCCGCGTGCCAAAACGGTAGCGATTTCTATACGCTTTAGCTCGCCGCCCGAAAGTGATGCGTTAACCTCGCGGTTGATATAGTCGCGCGCGCAAAGACCAACCTGTGACAAATAGTCGCAAGCCTCTGACATTGTAATTTCTTTACCCGATGCCAAACGAATAAGGTCATTTACCGTAATTCCCTTAAAACGCACCGGTTGCTGAAAAGCAAAACTAACACCACGTTTTGCGCGCTCGGTAATTGACAAATCGGTTATATCCTCGCCGTCAAGCAAAATCTTACCGCTAGTTGGCTTTATAATACCTGCAATAACCTTTGCAAGTGTTGATTTACCGCCGCCGTTTGGTCCTGTTATAGCAAGAAAACCATCATCGATTTTCATTGAAATATCTTTCAAAATTTCTTTTACTCCGTCCTCTGTTTCGGCAGAAAAAGAAATGTTTTTAAGTTCTAGCATTAACTTCCTCCCAGAATTTGCACATATATATGTTTATTATACATTTTTTATTGCAAAAATGCAATATTATTATTTACTAAATAATATCTTTTGTGCTATAATGTTTTCATATTTTAAATAGGAGCTTTCGCAATGAACGTTATCGAAAAAATTACTAGTGAATTAAATTTAAAATCATGGCAGGTAGAAGCGGCTGTAAAGCTACTTGACGAAGGCAATACAGTACCTTTTATCGCGCGTTATCGTAAAGAAGTAACCGGCAGTCTTGACGACCAAGTGCTACGCGTGTTGTCAGAAAGACTTACATATTTGCGCAATATGCAAGAAACGGCCGAAAAAATCAAAGCCGCTATCGAAGAACAAGGCGCTTTGACCGAGGAACTTGCTGCCGCAATTGACGCAGCGCAAACACTTACCGAGCTTGACGACCTTTATCGCCCATACAAGAAAAAGCGCAAGACTCGCGCATCGGTTGCAAAAGAAAAAGGTCTTGCTCCACTTGCAGATTTAATATACGCTCAAGCTCCTGACAGCCTAGACCCACTTACTCTTGCTGCAGACTTTGTAAACGAAGAACTCGGCGTAGAATCCCCTGAAGACGCATTACAAGGCGCTATGGATATTATAGCCGAAATTATTAGTGACGACGCCGATATTAGAAAGAGAATGCGTTTTGTTTGCATGGCTCACGGCAAACTAGTAGTAAAAGCGGCGGGCGAAGAACTCGACGTTTACGAAATGTATAAAGAGTTTGAAGAACCTCTTTCAAAAATTGCAAACCACCGCGTGCTAGCTATAAACCGCGGTGAAAAAGAAGAATTCTTGAAGGTATCTGTCGAATTCGATCGCGACAAGGCTATATTCATTATTAGCCGCGACCATATCAAAGAAGGTTCACCTTGTACCGACGTTGTAAAGGCGGCGGCCGAAGACGCGTATACCCGTCTTATATTCCCTTCTATCGAGCGTGAAATGAGAAACGCGCTTACCGATAAAGCAAGTACCGACGCTATAAAAGTATTCTCACAAAACCTTCAGCAACTACTTATGCAACCACCTGTAAAAGACACAGTAACCATCGGTCTTGATCCAGGTTATCGAACAGGCTGTAAAGTAGCGGTTGTTGACGGCACAGGCAAGGTGCTGGATACGGGCGTTATCTACCCTGTTCCTCCTCACAACAAGATTGACGAGGCAAAGAAAATTATTAAAACACTCGTCAAAAAACACAACGTTCGCACCTTTGCTATCGGTAACGGTACCGCAAGCCACGAAACCGAGTGCTTTGCGGCAGAGGTTATCAAAGAAATTAACGACGGACTAAACTATATGGTAGTTAGCGAGGCAGGCGCTAGTGTGTACTCTGCATCAAAACTCGCTGCCGAAGAATTCCCACAGTTTGACGTTGCTCTTCGTAGCGCCGTATCAATCGCTCGCCGTATGCAAGACCCACTCGCAGAACTTGTAAAAATTGAGCCAAAGGCAATTGGTGTTGGTCAGTATCAACACGATATGCCCGAACGCGAACTTGCAACAAGTCTTGACGGTGTTGTTGAATACTGCGTAAACTCGGTTGGCGTTGACCTAAATACCGCATCTGTACAACTACTTTCTCGCGTATCGGGTATAAACAGCGCTATTGCTAAAAACATTGTCGCATACCGAGAAGAAAACGGTGTGTTCACCGACCGCGCTCAACTTAAAAAGGTTGCAAAACTAGGGCCAAAAGCTTATGAACAATGCGCAGGTTTCTTGCGTATTATAGGTGGTAAAAAGGCACTTGATAACACAAGCGTTCACCCCGAAAGTTATGATGCCGCTACCAAACTACTTAAACTTTGTGGCTTTAGCGAAAAAGACGTTACCGACCGCAAAATTAGTGGCATTTCAGAACAGATTGAAACTCGCGGCGCAGATACTCTCGCGAGTGAGCTTGGCGTTGGTGTGCCAACACTTTTAGATATTGCAAAAGAACTTGAAAAACCAGGTCGCGACCCTCGTGACGAATTACCAAAGCCAATGCTGCGTCAAGATATTATGAGCATGGAAGACCTAAAACCCGGCATGGAACTTACCGGTACTGTGCGTAACGTTATCGACTTTGGCGCATTTGTTGATATCGGTGTTCATCAAGATGGTCTTGTTCACATTTCTCAAATCACCAACAGATTTATCAAGCATCCATCCGAGGCGCTAAAAGTTGGCGATATTGTCACCGTTTGGGTACTATCGGTAGAACCTAGTAAAAAGCGTATTTCCCTCACGATGAGAAAGGATAAGCTTAATAATGACTAAAAAAAGCAATTTAAAGGGTAGTTTAATCCTTTGTACCGCGGCGCTATTATGGGGTTTTGCATTTGTTGTGCAAGACCGTGCCGCCGACAAAATCCCACCTCTAACCTTTAACTGCCTGCGTTCAATTATAGGCGCCTTATTTTTGTTTGGCTTTATGAGCATTATGTCGCTCAAAAACAAAGAGTACGTCATAATCCCAAAAAACATAAACAAAAAAGCCTTGCTTATAGGCAGTGTGTTGTGCGGATTAGCACTTGCCGTTTCGACCAACTTTCAACAATTTGGCATCGCGTTGTACCCTGACGGAGTGCCTACCGCGGCGCGTTCGGGATTTATCACTGCGCTTTACGTAATTGTTGTCCCGATGCTTTCGGTATTTCTAAAAAAGAAAGTGCCGCTTATAGTGTGGCTAGCATCCCTTGTGGCAGTTGGCGGATTTTATATGTTATGCCTTTTTGAAGGCATTAGCGGTTTTTATCTTGCCGATATATTAGTGCTTGGTTGCACCTTTACCTTCTCGCTTCATATTATGATTATCGATAAATACTGCGGCGTAGTCGGTGGTGTTAGGCTCTCGGCATTTCAGTTTGTATTTGCGGCAATATTCTCTGGTATATTAGCGGTTATTTTTGAACCTGACTCAATAAATCTTGCAAGCATAAAATCAGTCATACCCGAAATTTTGTACATGGGTATTGTATCAAGCGGTATCGCCTATACGTTGCAGATTGTCGGTCAAAAATTTGCCGAGCCTGCTATCGCGTCGCTTTCGATGAGTCTAGAGAGCGTATTTGCGGCTCTTGGCGGATGGATAGTTGCCGGTAACGTTTTAAAGAGTAATGAAATCATTGGTTGTTTACTCGTATTTTCAGCGATAGTCCTTGCGCAAATTCCTGAATTTTTAAAAAGCAAACAATTAAACTAACACAAAAAGACACAGCTTAAAAAAAGCTGTGTCTTTTATTCGCCCTTATATTTTTTGCGAGTAGCAATGCCACCGCGAATATGTCGCTCGCTTTTGTTTTTTTGCAGTACCTCATCAACCCTTTTATATAGCTCGCGATTTATATGATATAGCCTTTCGGTTACGTCCTTATGTACCGTTGACTTGCTTATTTTAAAAACTTTTGCGGTCGCGCGCACCGTCGCACCGGTATCAATTATGTATTTGCCTAAAATTTCTGACCTGTCACACGAAAAATTCATCATACTTTTATCACCTTACTTAAATGTATGATTACAATTTTATAAAAATTCTCACATTTAAAATTAAAGTTAAATTTTGCGCTAACTATTGACAAATTAGGATTTTAGGCGTATAATGGCACTAACAATGGTTTGCTGAAAACTAGCAAATCAATTTTATACAAAGGTTAGACGAGGTTTGCGGCTTCGTTATTTTTTAAAACGCAATGTAGCATTTGCTACGGTTTTGCGCCGCCGCGATACTTCGCTTTTATTTTTCTTATTTTGTAGTGAATACTACATTTTGTGGAGGAACATCTATGAAGACCGAAGATATGCGCATTTCTTTGATACAAAGCACTATTCATACCGTTTCTAATCTAGGAATAGACCGCGCTACTACAAAACTTCTTGCTGGTAATGCCAACCTCAACGAAGTATATATTTATCGTATTTTTGGTGGCAAAGAAGAATTATTTGAAGAAACGTTTACATACATCGACAAACAATTTGCTTCTCATCTGGTACAATGTTTTAGCGGTGTTGAGCGCATTACTTCACCAATAAAAGATAGTTTTCGTTCTTTCTTTTCTAAAATATGGGCTTTTGCCTTGACCGATAAAGAAAGATGCTCATATTTTATACGCTACTATTATTCACGCTACTACACCAAAGGTTTTAGCGATGAAAGAAAAGCATTATACGAGCGAGTTATTAACATCGCGTCAACCTTGTTCAAACCAGACACCAACGTTTGGTGGTTATTTAACTACATGTTAGACATCATTTTCTCATCTGCGGTAAAAGTATTACGCGAAGAAATTCCCGACAACAAAGAAACCGAAGAAAATATATTCATGCTAATATATACTGCATTTGAACCTCATTTTAAATAAATAAATTAATCTAGGACTATATAATGAAAAACATTTTTGACGAACCAAAAAGAAAAAAGCCTATTAAAAGCATACTTTTAATTACTCTTTCCCTACTTATTGTTTTGCAGGGCTTATTTGTTTTGCCACTAACTCAATCTACGGCCGACGACGTAACAAATCACGTTAGCGTTGTACAAAACGACGTGTACGTTGACATCGATCAAAATCTTGAAGACATTGGCAACAGATATTACAAGATGACCATCGATGCCGAATCATATATAAAAGACGAATATCGTACCAAAGTACAAGAGTATTCCGAGGATGGCTACCACGTTGTTGAAAAAAGTGGTTACTATCTAATCGAACTTTGGGGCGGTGCGGGCGCCAACGGCGAGGATTCGGCCAACAACCCAGGTGGTATCGGTGGTAACGCAGGCTACGTATACGGCTACACCTGGTTAAACGCAGGCCAAACTATACTCTTTACCATAGGTACCGACGGTAAGCAAGCCGAAGTTACCGAAGGAGGCGGTGGCGCTAATGAAGGTGGCGACCACGAAACGTGGTCATTCTACAAAGTAGGTGGCGGTGGCGGTTACTCTGCAGTTTATCTATTTGATACAACCAAAAACTCATTTTCCCTAACCGAAAACGAACGACTTAATAATTACGTAATGATCGCCGGCGGTGGCGGTGGCGGCGGCGCTGGTAGCAACTGGCTTGAAAGCACCGGTAATAGACCTAGTGGCGGTAACGGCGGTAACGTAACCAACAGTTCTTCCGGTCATCTATCAGCAGAAGATAACAGCGGTGTTGCAGGTACGTATTTTGCAGGTCGCAACGGACGCTCTTCTGGTACAAAAACCGACTATATCGGTATAGGCGGTACTAATGTACCGGGTAAAATGCCTACGTCTTGGTCGGGTTATACGGGCGTTATGAATCCTAACGACTGGACCGGCACGTACTCAGACGGCATAGAAAACGATACCTATAGCGACTACGACCTAAATGCAGGTTGCGGCGGTATGGGTGCGCGTCGCGGTGGCGCAGGTGGCGCAGGTTTTTGCGGCGGCTCCGGCGGTTTTCAGACAGCACTTTCCGTTTCTACCAATATCGGTGGTGGCGGTGGCGGTTCATCATTTATCGCCGACAGCATAACCTACCGCAATCTTCCGGATTACGTTAGTAAATACCTTAATGGTAGCAACTACAGCCACGTTGGTGGTTCATGTATCGTTACGTTTCTAGGTTCAAAAAACGAACTTGAAACCGTAGATACTTCCCACATGCGCAACGTAAACTTAAAGGGTAAAATCTCTCAATATTTTGACATTCAGAGCGTTACTGCATCAAATGGTACTGCCAATTTTGACGCAAACGGCAATATCACCGTAACTGGCGCAAATATTGCTCCTGACGAATTGGGTTATCACTCAAACTCTCTTAACGTAGAAATTATATTAAAAGCAAAAGACAATTTCGCAGGTGGTAATGACGTACCAGTTATAACCTCTGACGGTTATTTCACATTAACTCCTAGTAATCACAATGCAATTCAAATTAATACCGAAACTTCAGATAATTATAATGCCGCTCATTATATAAACGTACCGCTTGCAAGTTTTGAGGCTATCGGTAATTCATATATGAGCAACGACACAAGTCGCGTTTATCAACTCACAGAGTTATATACCGATAACACAAACGATATAATAACCAACTTCGACTGCTCGTTTTTAACGGTAGGCGCTTATGAAGTGTTACTTGGCTCAACAACAATTTCTAGCACTAGCGTAAAGGTAGATAAAACCACTACTTACACCGTTAGATATCCTGTATCTGCGGCAACTACTTCCGAAAAGGCTATTATAGGAGCCGAAATCAGCACAGAATATATACAAGATTCAGCAACCATCACTATTGTATCAGCCGATATAACGGCAGACTCAAGCAATGGATTAAACGGACTTAGCGTTTATGGTACAAAACTTTTTAGCCACGATGGCACAAACTATGTTTTAAGCACTAACGTAAATCAAATTGGTGATGAGTTTTTTGCACCTGATGCAACTCAAACCATAAAAACAGCAGGTTCAAACTATATAGAAATTCAAACCTCAGGTTGGTACTATATTCAAGCTTGGGGCGCTGATGGTGGCACCAGCGGTAAAGCAACTGTAACCGGTATAAACGGCAATAACAGTTATTATGGTTATGGCGCTGCAGGTAGTACAGGCACACACGTAAACGGCTATATTTACCTTGAACAAGGCGCAAAACTGTATTATACCATCGGCTCTGCCGGCAGCAATACTAGCGGCGTGTCTTCAAAAGCCACAAAGGCCGATGCAGACCGAACTGTTTTAACAAATGGTGGTGGCGGTGGTGGTTACACCTCTATTCAGCTTAACGACATTAACGGCGAATATCTAATGATATCCGGCGGTG
>JAFYLD010000013.1 GCA_017537245.1 Clostridia bacterium
AACCTTTCGGCGAACGGTTGCAAAGCCCGTGGGTAACGAGCGAAAGCGAGGCGATAGCACACGGTAGTGTGTGGAATAATCCCTTTCAGCGTGCCAATAATACGAAATCCACTTTCGTGGGTTTCGTATTATTTTTTATATAGATAAAGGGATTCGAACAAGGAGGGAGCAAATCGATAGATTTGCGGAAGAAAACAGTCCGGGGGACTGTTTTTGCCGACGTGGGCAAGCCACTTGTGGCGCGATAGGCGCGATGCGCCGGAAAAATCCCTTTCAGCGTGGTAAAAAAAGCATCGACATTGTCGGTGCTTTTTTAATGAAATTCGCCTTACGTCGAGTGAAATAGCTCCGCTATGAAATACGCTAACGCGTATGAAATATTTGCTTCGCAAATGTTTAAGAGGCGAATTTTATTTTACTTTTTGTGGCAACAGAAAGCCTCATAATTTGTGAGGATTATTTATATAGAGTACAAACGAGATATTTTATTATAAAATATGTAGGGATTCGAATAAAGATTGAAAAACAAAGGAACCTTAACGTTTTTGTTAGGGTTCCTTTTGGGTGTTTATGAGTTTACGCTGTAGTCTTTTTTGAATCCGAGCGCTGAAAAACATTTACTAGCTTTTAAAAAGGCGCCAATGTGATTAGGCATAGAAGTGACATAGGTTTTTTTTTCATTTTAATTCCTCTGTAATTATGTATTTTGTATATTACATTTTACGATGGCTTCGGTTACGTCTTTTAATACTAGGTCGCCGTTTTGGTTATAGACGTCGATAGATACTTCGACGATACCGTTTTTTTCGTTGCGTTTTACAAGATTGGTAATTGTAGCTTTACCGGTTAGAATATCGTTGGCAAAAACGGGTTTTAACCACTCGATTTTTGTAGATTTGCCTGCGAGTAATTCCGCACCGAAGAAATCAACTTCTAGGTATTTGTTCCATACCGACATAAATGACATTACACCAGGCGCGATTAGTTGGCCGAAGGGTGTGTTTTTTGCATATTCTTCGTCGGTGTGAAGGGGAATATTATCGTAATCGAGCGCAAAGGCGATCATTTTTTCTTTTTTAATAATGGTCGGCTCAATATCGACGCACATACCAAGTTTTATGTCATCAAAAAACATAATTAGTACCTCTTTAAACAGTAGTTTATATTGTTAGATATTTTAATACTTTAAAGCGGTAGTGTCAATCTTTTTTTGCTGTTTGGTCAAGGATTTATTCAAAATCTTCGAGGTACGTTTCGGCAAGCTTTTGCGAAGTGAATGGTATGCCGATAGTGAAGTTTTGGATATCTTGGGGTGGCAGGGTGTTTAGCACGATATTGTCATAAATTTTTATTATATTTTCATTGTCATACAGCGCTACGGTGTTTTTATATGATTTTAGTTTATAATTGTGTTCGTTTTTTTGCGTTGGTTTTGTAGTCAAATATGCTATAAGAATAAAGAGAAGTATAAAAATTAACGACGGAAATAAGATTTTTTTGATAAAAAAGTTCATAAAATCACCAAAAATAGTATTCCCTTAACAATTTATTAATATAAGTTAAAAAATTGTAACTACCCAAAATGAAAATTATGGTGTATAATATAAACGTATTATGATAAGTGTGTCCATTTTTGACGGAGGTGTTTTTTATGGACTATAAAGATTTGTTTAGTTTTAGTGATAACGATGAGCCAGAAAAACAATCGTTAGATGATGCTAAAAATTCTAAAGAAATCATAAAAGGCGAGCACGATGCTGAAAATGAAAATTTGTTAGATGAATTTGATTTAATGAGCAGTTCGGCAAGTAATGAGCCCGAATCGCTAGACCTTAACAGTTTTTCTGCGGCGTCTGCTAACAAAGCTCGCAAAAAACGTGCAAAGAAGAAAACCGGTTGGCAAAGAGTTTTGAAAGTAGCGCTTACGTTTATGCTTGTTGGTATTATAACAGTAAGTATTGTTTGCGGTTCTTTCTTATTGTATGCCTTTACTATGGTTGATGGTACGATGGACGTTGACCTTAATGACCTAGAGCTTAACTTTACTACTACCATTTACGTAGAAGATAAGGCAACTGGTCAGTTTGTTGAGTATCAACGTTTGCATGGCGAGTTTAACCGTATATGGGTGATGTATAACGAGACCGAGGCAAAGAAAACCGATAACCCTGAATATGATGGTATTCCGCAACAGTTGGTTAACGCGTTTGTAGCGATAGAAGATAAGCGATTTCATACTCATTACGGCGTTGACTGGAAACGAACCTTTGGCGCGGTTATAAATACTTTTATTCCGATTTATTCGTCACAGCAGGGTGGTTCGACCATTACGCAGCAGTTGGTAAAGAATCTTACTAACGACCGCGATGATAGCGCTATGCGTAAGGTTCGAGAAATTATGAGGGCACGCTATCTAGAAAATGAGTATAGTAAGTCTACGATACTTGAGTGTTATCTTAACACAATTCCAATGGGACACGGTCTTTATGGTGTAGAGGTTGCGGCAAACTATTATTTTGGTAAGAGTGTTAATGAGTTGACACTACTCGAGTGTGCAAGTCTTGCGTCAATTACTAAAGCGCCTTCAAACTATGCGCCTGATGATAACCCTGAAAGAAATAAGGAAAGACGAGAGACTGTTTTGGCATTTATGCTTGAGCAGGGGTATATTACCAAAGAAGAACACGATGCCGCTTTGAAAGAAGAATTAAAGCTTGTGGCCTCTCGTGACGAGCTTAACGAAACAGAGGTTAATAATTATTTTGTTGACGCGCTAATTGTAGAGGTTACAAACGATTTGGCAGAAAAATACGGTTGGGATGACGAACACGCTGCCGAAAATTTCTATACAGGCGGTTATAAGATTTACGCTACGATAGATCCTGACGTACAAGCGGCAGTTGACGAGGTATTCTCAGATGCAGAAACCTATGGTTTAATAAACAAAAACGGCGAGCAGTTGCAGGGCGCAATTACCATTATGGACTATAAGGGTAGAGTAAAAGGTATGGCGGGCGGTATAGGTGAAAAAACCGCAAACCTTGGTCTTAGCGGATTTAACCGAGCAACAGACGCGATACGTCAACCAGGTTCTACAATGAAACCACTTGCGGCATATACGCCAGCAATTGAAAATGGAACTATTCATTATTCTTCTATTCTTAATGATACCGCTACAAAATATAAGACTTGGACACCTAAAAACTGGTATAAGGCTTATTGGGGCAACGTAACGGCGCAGTACGCGCTAGAGCGCTCTATAAACACCATTCCGGTTCAATTGGTAAACGAAATGGGTCCGCAAAACAGTTATGATTTTGTAACGCAAAAGCTGGGAATTACCACACTTAATAAAAATGATATTGACCTTTCTCCGTTAGGTATGGGCGGTACGAACGGCGGTATTACTACAAAAGAATCTGCGGCGGCTTATGCGGTATTTGGTAATGGCGGTAAATACTATGAGCCGACACTATATTACGCGGTATATGACCAGCACTATGACGTTGTGCTTTCGCACGAAAATATGAAACCAACACCTGCGATTAGTGAAGACACGGCAACCATTATGAATAAAATGCTTCAAAACGTTGTATATGGTTCTAATGGTACCGGTCGTGATGTGACAAAGTATATTAAGGATGTGAAGATATACGCAAAAACAGGTACATCTAACAACTCTAATGACTTGTGGTTTGTTGGCGGTACTCCATATTACGTAGCGTCTTGTTGGTGCGGTTATGATAATCCGCAAGAGATATCGGACAGTAAGATCGCTCTAAAAATGTGGGGCAATGTTATGTCGAAAGTGCATGAGGGCCTTGATACAAAGACATTTAAAGAAAGTAGTTATGCGCTAGATAGATATTACTGTACCGAAACTGGTCTTCGCGCTACCGATGCGTGTCCCAAAAAGGCCGTTGGTTGGTATAAGAAAAATAACGTTCCGGCAGTTTGTGATAAGCATGAGGGTACTGTGCTTGATTCTCCAAAGGCTATAGCCGAAAAGGAAAAACTAGAGGCTGAAAAGAATCAAAATTCAGAAAATACCGAAAATTCAGAAAACACTGATAATACAGCAAGCGGAACACCACCCGCCCAGTAAAAAAATTTGGCGGTTTGTGTATTTATTTGTTGACAATATCTTGATATGTGGTAAAATTAGGTAGTAAATATTTTCTTGTAAAGGCTGGAAAAGAAAAATGGAAAATTTAATTAAGCAAATTAGCGATATCGGTGTAATTCCGGTTATCAAAATTGACAATGCTAAGGACGCAGTTCCGCTAGCAAACGCTCTTAAAAAGGGCGGTATTTGTTGCGCTGAGGTAACCTTTAGAACTGACGCTGCCGAAGAGGCTATTCGTCTTATCTCTAAAGAGTTTCCTGACTTCCTTGTAGCTGCAGGTACAGTTCTTACACCAAAACAGGCAGACACAGCAATGGCTGCAGGCGCTTCATTTATCGTAAGCCCAGGTCTTAATCCAATTGTTGTTAAGCACTGTATTGAAAAGGGTTATCCAATTATTCCTGGTGTTTGCACACCAAGCGAAGTTGAAATGGGTATGTCTTTGGGTCTTAGCTACCTAAAATTCTTCCCTGCAGAAGCGGCAGGTGGCGTAAATATGATTAAGTCTATGGCAGCTCCATATACAAAGATTAAGTTTATGCCTACCGGCGGTATTGGTCCTAAGAATCTTGCTGATTACCTAAACTGCAAAGCTGTTATTGCTTGTGGTGGTAGCTGGATGGTTCCTGGCGATATGATTACAGCTGGTAAATTTGATGAAATTGAAAAACTTACTGCAGAAGCAGTAGCACTTTTAAAGGAGATTAGAGGATAATGGCAAAGATTATTACTTTTGGTGAACTTATGTTGCGTTTGGCTCCAAACGGTTATTACCGTTTCTTCCAGAACGACCAAATGCAAGCTACATTTGGCGGCGGTGAAGCAAACGTTGCAGTATCACTTGCAAACTATGGTATGGATAGCGCTTACGTTACAAAGCTTCCTAAGCACGCTATTGGTCAAGCAGCTGTTGATTCACTTCGCAGCTTTGGTGTTGACACATCAAACATTACTCGTGGTGGCGAGCGCGTAGGTATTTACTACCTCGAAAAAGGCGCTTCACAGCGTGGTTCTGTATGTATTTACGACCGTAAATATTCTGCTATTCAGATGGCAACAAAGGAAGACTTTGATTGGGATAAGATTTTTGAGGGCGCTGACTGGTTCCACTTTACCGGTATTACACCAGCTCTTGGTCCAAACGTTGTAGAAATTTGCCGTGAGGCTTGTATCGCTGCAAAGGCAAAGGGCGTTAAGATTTCTTGCGACCTTAACTATCGCGGTAAGCTCTGGACTCGTGACGAAGCTCGCGCTGCAATGACCGACCTTTGTCAGTACGTTGACGTTTGTATTTCTAACGAAGAAGATGCAAAGGACGTATTTGGTATTGAAGCAGAAGGCACCGATATCTATGGCGGTAAACTTAACCACGAAGGTTATAAGTCAGTTGCTAAGCAGCTTGCTGACAAGTTTGGCTTTGAGAAGGTTGCAATTACTCTTCGTTCATCAATCTCTGCTAGCGATAACGATTGGGCAGGCATGCTTTATGATGGCGAAAACTATTGTTTCTCTAAATCATATCACCTACATATCGTTGACCGCGTAGGCGGCGGCGACTCATTCGGTGGCGGTCTTATCTACTCAATTCTTACAGGTAAGACAACACAAGAGGCTATTGAGTTTGCAGTAGCAGCATCCGCTCTTAAGCACTCTATCGAGGGTGACTACAACCGCGTTAGCGTTTCTGAAGTTGAAAAACTTGCAGGCGGCGACGGTTCTGGTCGTGTACAAAGATAATTAAGTAAAAATTAAAATCGGCTTACGTAACGTAAGCCGATTTTTTGTTTTTATAGTAAAGTACTGGTAAATCCGACCGCTTTGCCTAGTATTCTAATTTGGTTTAGTTGCTCGCCGGTATATACAAAGGGTTGATATTTTGGATTACAAGCAACTAGCGTTATAGTGTTATCAGATAAGTAAACACGTTTAAGCGTTGCTTCTTCATCAATAAGCACTGCGGCAATTTCACCGTTTTCGACGGTTGGTTGTTGACGAATATAAACAATATCTCCGTTGTTAATGCGTGCATCTATCATACTGTCACCCTTGCAACGCAGAGCAAAGTCGGCGTTTATTTCTTCGGGTACTGTAACTTCGCCATCAATATTTTCGCTAGCGAGTATTGGGCTGCCGCACGCAATAGTGCCAACAAGCGGTATGCGATTCATTTTTGGAAATGATATAACGTTATCGTAATTCATATAATCTTCTGCGATAAAAGAAGAAGGTGGGACGTTGAAAATCTCGGACAGTTTTTTTAGCGTGTCTCTTTTTAGATTTTTTACAGCTCCACTTTCCCATTTTTGAACGGCTGCGCGTTGAACGCCAAGCATAGCGCCAAGCTCCTCCTGGGAAAAGCCGTGCTCGGTACGTAGCTTTTTAATAAGGGCGCCTATATTCATAAAGATCAAATCCTTTCTGCAACAATTGTATCTTAAAAATAGCAAAAAGTCAAGCAAAATTTAAGAGCAAAGAAAAATTAGATACAAAAACTCTTGACAAATGCGAAAATTGGTGGTAATATCAATGTATCGAAAAAAGATACAAAGCAAAATTTTAACAGAAATGGAGGGTAACAAATATTTTTTTAATGCTAATGTATCTAAATAAGATACAAAAGGAGGAGATATATGAATTGTATTATTTTAGAAGGTTTTGGCTTGTGGATGGTTTTGTTTTTTGTGCTTTTACTTTTGGTAATAACATTTATTAGTTTAACGTGCGTTGTTTTATCTGATAAAAGAATAGACGATTTGGAATCACAATTATATGCCGAAAGTCGAAAAGTTAAGCGATTGTTTAGAAATAATTTAGAATTAAGTTATAAAAGTGGAGAATTAGATATTGATGAGTGAAAGATTTTTTTGTAGAGAATGTAATAGATTTTTTGATAACCCTCATTATTATGAGGAAACGCACGGGCTAGATAGTCCACCTTATGAAAGGGTGTCGATTTGCCCGCATTGTGAGAGTGACGACTTTGTTGGGTTTGATGTTTTTATTGAAAAATATGAAGTCGCCGAAAAATTATTGCCGGCTATTATGAAGTTGAATATTTTTATTAGTTCATTAAAAGACGTTTTTGGTTTGGCAAATATGAGTTCGGATTTAGATGACGCGCAGGGTGAATTAATAGATATGCTTTGCGATGCGTTTGATTGTTTTGAGTATGATTTTAGAGATGAATTACTTGATATGTGTACCGAGTATGACCTAGAGAAAGTTATGATGAGGTTTGATAGTTTGTGATGAGTTTTTGTATTTGTGGAAAAAAGGCCGTAAAAAACGGTTTGTGTGAAGAATGTATATATTTGCTTAGAGCAAAGAGAAGTAAGAGTATTGGCGTGGTTGAGAAGTTTCGTAAAGAGTATAACGAAACGCATGATACGTATAAATCGTACGGACAATTTGTGCTATTGCTGGATATGATTGACAGGAGAAAAAAGAGTGACGATACAAGAAAAAAAGCAGTTGTTAAGAAAGTACGCAGAGATTGAGGAACGTATAGAGCAATTAAGACGCTCAAAAGAAAAATGCCGTGCGTGTGACGAGTATCAAAGTCCTGAATTTGAAGAAAAGATTAGAGGCAGTAAAGACAGAGGCTCTATTGTAGAGGTAACGGTAGAAAAGCGAGAAATAAATTGGGATGCCCTTATAGAAAAAGAGCTTGAACAGTTATGTGATATGAGAATATGTATTGAGAAGGCGATAAATCGTCTTGCGGATTTGACGCAGCAAAGATTATTAAGGCTTTTATATTTAGGAGAGATCGACGAATTTGGCGATAGAAGTAGGTTTAGCTTTGCAGAGATTTCGAAAATACTAAGTTATAGTGAAAGGCAAATTTTTAGAATATATAAAAAGGCGTTAATTAATTTGCCGGAGATGTTTTGTGATGTCAGTGAATGTCAGTAAAAACTGTGGTAGTATATCAGCGTGGTAAAAAGTAGTTGAATTTTTAGGAGGTGGAAAAATGAAAAATAAAGATGAGTTTGCGCTTTCTCCCAAAATGCGAAAATGCGCCGAAAGGTTAATTAGTCAAGAATTTGACGGCAATATAAGTAAGCTTTGTGAGGAGCTTTCAATATCACGTTCAACCTTTTATAGATGGTATGATAAAAAGGAATTTAAGCTGTATATAAATTTTCTTATTGATAGATATACCGAAAGTGAGTTGTTTGAGATTTGGAAGGCGATTGTAGAAACGGCAAAAAAGGGTAGTCCGCAAGCGCTAAAATTGTTTTTTGATTTAAAGAATATGCAAAGCGAAAAGAACAAGAGCAGCGGAGTAGTATTTATTTCGGGTGAGGATAAAATTGAAAAGTGACGTTTATTATTTGCCTGATATTGTTGGAAAAGGGTATGGCGACTTTTGGCAAGATACCGGTAGATACAGGGTATTAAAGGGCGGCAAAGGCAGTAAAAAAAGCGCGACGACGGCGCTAAATCTTATTTATAGACTTATGAAGTATCGCGATAGTAATTTGTTGGTAGTGCGAGCGGTGTTTAATACACATAGAGATAGCACCTTTGCGCAACTTAAATGGGCGCAAGAAAGGTTGGGAGTAAGGCACCTATGGCAAAATACGGTTTCCCCGATGGAGATGGTATATAAACCGACGGGACAAAGAATTTTGTTTAGAGGTTTTGACGACGTGCTAAAACTTGCGTCGACCACCGTTTCGAAGGGGTATTTGTGTTGGGTGTGGATAGAAGAAGCGTTTGAAATAGATAGCGAAAGTGATTTTGAAAAGCTTGATTTATCGGTGCCGCGAGGCAACGTTGCAAAGCACTTGTTTAAGCAGACTACGATTACGTTTAATCCGTGGAGTGAAACGCACTGGCTAAAGAAAAGGTTTTTTGATAAAGCGCATTCTAACGTTAACGTATATTCTACAAATTATTTATGTAACGAGTTTTTAGATGATACTGATTTGGCGGTTTTTGAGCGAATGAAACAAACGAATTACAGACGTTATGCGGTGGCGGGTTTGGGAGAATGGGGAGTAGCGGATGGACTTGTTTATGAGAATTTTGAATTAAAGACGTTCGAAAAAGATAAATTAGGTTTTGGCGATAAATCAGAGTGGCAATATCATCATTTTTTTGGACTGGATTATGGTTACACAAACGACCCGACGGCGTTTATCGCATTTGCGGTGAATCCGATTAATAAAGAGATTTACATATATGACGAGCATTATGAAACAAAGATGCTAAACAGTGATATTGCCGAGATGATAAAGAAAAAAGGTTTTGCAAAAGAGCGCATACGTGCCGACTGCGCGGAACCCAAGTCGAACGAGGATTTAAGGCGGATGGGGATATCGCGCATAATGCCCAGTGTTAAGGGTAAAGATTCGGTACTTAATGGTATTGCGCAGATACAAGAATATAAGATTTACGTTCATCCCAAATGCAAGAACACTTTTAGCGAGCTTTCGAGTTACTGTTGGCAAAAAGACGGCGGAGAAAACGGCATAAATGCGCCCGAGGACAGAAATAACCATTTAATGGACGCTATGCGATACGCTTTTTATGACGTTAAATATTTTAAGCCGCAAGATCCGGACAAGGTTCGTCGTCAACTTACAAAGGGTGAGCGTTTAATTAAAAAACATAGTTTAGATATAAAAGATATTGGTTTTAGATGAAGGAGAAATAAGTGAATAATCTAGTGGTTATAACAGCGCTTTTTAGCGTTTTGATTTTTTTGCTGGCGCTTTTTTCAATCTTTGCAATCGGATTTTTGGTGGGTTTTAAGATTGAAGACAAGAAACTGCGACGAGAAAAGTCATCGCCTGATTTAAAGGAAAGCGAAAAAGAGAAAAAGGCAAAAAAAGAGTGGAGAAAATTTTTGGAATACGATGGTAGCGCTCCACAAGAAGAAATATAAATTTGGTACTAATCCCTTTACCATAGGGACGTATATATAAAGGAGAATAAAAATGAACGAAAACTATGACGTTCAAGAGTTTGAAGAGAAAGACACCATACTTGACGATTCAAGCGAGAAAGAAAATGATTTTGACGATATTGATGAAATTATCACACCAGATGAGGAGAGTCAATATACTGAAAATCAACAACAAGATAAGGAAAACGAGAGTACAAACGAGCCATTTGTGTCGGTGCAATATAATCATAAAAACCGAGATTTTACAAAGGAAGAGGCTATACAGTTTATTCAAAAGGGTATGCATACCGAAAACTTGCGTACGAAGTTGGAGTATCTGGCTAAAAGTCAGGGTGTTGACGTTAATACCCTTGTAGATAAAATTGTAACCGCGCCTGAAAATGAGCATAGAAATCGACTTGAAATGCTATATGGTAAAGATAGTGAAAACGTAGAAATTGGTATGGCGATTTTTAGGCAAAAGCAGTCTGAAGAATATAAAAAGTTGATGGGCGAACACGAAAAGAGTGTAGAAAAACAAGAAAATATAAAGAACGTTAATTTGCGCCTTGCAGACGAGTATATTACTTTAAAGACTGAAATTCCTAATGCGCCGCAATATAGCGAGTTGCCTGATTCGGTGATAATTGATGCTGCGAGCGGCAATAGAGATTTGTACTCGGCTTATCTGCACTATTTAAACAAAGAAAAAATAAAAATTGAAGCCGCAAATAAAACAAAAGAAGCGGCAAACGCTGCAAGTACCGGTAAAATGGGGACTAGTAGTGGAAATAACTTGAATTCTACAGAAAGGAAGTTTTTATCGGGATTGTGGCAAAGATGAGAAAGGAAAGGTAATTTGAAATGGCAAATATTTTTGAAAATGCAAGCAAATATGCACATGAACTAGACAAGATGATTGTGCAGGAATCTAAGACAGGCTTTTTGGCTGATGGTAAGTTTAAGGCACGTTTTACAGGCGCTAGAACTGTAAATATGCCACAGATTGATTTTGACGGTCTTGGTGATTACGACCGTGAGACCGGTTATTCTAAGGGTGGTACAAACTTTAATTATACCGCGTATACACTAGGTCAGGAACGCAGTAAGCAACTAGTAATTGACGCGCAGGATGCTGACGAAAGCGGAATGACATCACTTGCGGGTAAGATTGTAGGCGAATATACTCGCACAAAGGTTAACCCTGAGATTGACGCGTACGTTATGTCAAAGCTTTATGCTATTGCTGAAGAAAAGGGTAACGTAACTGCTTTTGATAAGGAAAAGGCGGCGTCGGTTATGCTAGATGCAATCAATAACGCGGAGGCGGCAAACGGCTATACAAACTCACAGATGGTGGCTTTTGTTGACCCGGTTATGTATGCGGCGCTAATGACAAGCAACGAGCTTCAGCGCTCAATTACAGTTAGTGATTTTGAGCAGGGTAACGCCGACCTTAAGGTAAAGACACTTAACGGTTGCGCAATTATTCCGGTGGCTGCTGACCGCATGAGAACAGAATACGTATTTAACGATACAGGCTTTGCAGCGGCTGGTGATGCGGGCTATATTAAGGCGATTATTATGCCAAAGAATGCGGCAAGCCTTGTTAAGAAGGTTGATAAGGTGGACGTATATACGCCTGAAATTGTGCAGGATATGGACGCGTACAAGATTAACTTCCGTCTTTATTACGACTGCTTTGTTACCGAAAATAAGAAGGGCCTTATTTTTGCGATTAGCGGTGAATAAAAATTAAATAAAATTTTAAAAAGCGGTTGCCGAGTGGTAGCCGCTTTTATTATTGGGGTTGGGATATGGAAAGATTAGAAAACAAGGGGATTGAGTGATGAATGAGACTGTAAGTAAGGTTGGGACTGCCGCGTTAAAAGTAGGAGCGGTAGCGGCACTTTCAGCAAACGGTAAAACGACAGAACAAAAAAGTAATGCTCAAAACAAGGATGCGAAAACAGATAAAAAAATATTTTTACCGAAAGATGGTAGGTTACCACATCCTGATACTATTGCGCGCCAAAAGGGGTATGAAAATTATAAGGAACTAGAGGAATATAAAAAGAAAAATCCGAATACATATGCAGTTTTGGATGGATATCGACATAACGTGGATGGCTCTAAAGGCGGTGGTGATCTGATAGGTGAAAATGAAAAAATTAAAGTATCAGAAGCACAAAAGAGAGATGATTATATAAAAAGTTTGCAATATATAGTTGATAAGGAAGATGCTTTAAGAGCACAGTCAAAACGCTCTAATAATATTACTTTAACAGATAGAGAAATTGAAGCAGAAATAAATTTACAATGGCTTAAATACGGACTTAATAGCGATCAAATAGGCGAAGCTGTGAAAAAAGCTAAGGAAATTAATAGTGCTGTAGTTAAGTTTAATAATGGGGAAGCAATAAATGAAAAAGAATTGAAAATATTAACAGAAAATGGCGCACAAAATTTTATAGGCAACAGTTCGTATAATGTTATAGATTTTTTAGCTGAAGATAATCCGCAAAATATTGTGGCTGAACAAAGGTATAAAAATGCTATAGACAAAGAGAAAAAAGGACAAGAATTAACAGAGCAGGAAAAGGCTGATATATCAAATTATATTGCGCGCAGGGAAATTAAAAAAAGTATAGTTAAAGATAAATATGCTTTTAGTGCAGATACTAAAACGAACGCTGAAAATCTAAATCTTATTGCGGCTACTCAAATGTTTAATGACGCTGTGTATGAAAAAGGCATGAAAAAGACACTTGCACAAATGGATTTATATGTAAATACGGGGATGTCTAAGTTCTTTCAGGACACTATAAATACAGGTACAATTCTTATGACGGAATTAGACTATAATTTGGGCTTAGGAAATGAAAGAGCATCTGATAAGATGAAGCAAATTCCACAAAGTAAGTATGAAATTGCAAATAGTGCTGTGTCGAATTATTTTACAATTAACGATGAAAAGTTCAGTAAGTTTGTTCAAGATATAACAGTTAGTTTATCATATAACGCAATACCGATGTTGCTTTCGGGTGTTAGTTGTGGAACGTCGATGGTGGCGACGGGATTGTCTGCATTTGGCAGTTCGTATAAAGAGGCGGTGTATTTGGCTCCCGATGCAGAAGAATGGCAATATTTTTTGTATGCAGGAATAAGTACTGCGACAGAAGTTTGTATGCAAAAATTTTTGAGCGGTGATACAAGTATTGTTAATAATTCCAGTGAATTTACCGAATCAATGTTTAAAGCACTAACTAAAAATGTTTCAAATAAATTTTTGATTGGCGGAGCAAAATTATTATCAAATGGTACTGGTGAGTTTTTTGAAGAAACGATACAAGGGTTATTATCTCCTGTTATGCAAGAATTGGTTTTGGGAGTAGATACTGTTTCGATATTGTCACCTAATCGCACCGAGCAACTAAACGCAATGAATAATGCAATATATGACGGACTGGTGGGATTTGCGTCAGCTTGTGTTTCTACGGGAATATTTGGTAACAATAGTATGGGAAACACAAGTCAAAAGCAAACGATAGGCGCTTATTATAACAAAGTTTTTAGTGAAACTAATACAAATATAGAAAACGTAGCACGGTATTTGCAAGAAATATCTAATGGTAAGAATAGCAAGTTGTATCGCTCGGCAGAAAATGTTTTAAAAGGTGACCATTCAGATATTGCAATTGCTGATATGATGATTAACGGCATGGAGCAAAGCCAAGAATCACAAAATTATGTTTATACAAAAATAGGTGAGCAATTAAATCAAGATAACAAATATACGGTATTTAACTTAATAAAACAGTATGAAAAATTGAGAAAGTTTGGTGTGAATTTTTCCGAAAGTATAACCGATACATATAATGAGCTTGTTATGACTGAGGGAATAAGCAAGGATAGATTTAATTATCTGATTGGAAGACTATCTGCAACGATGGATGCTGTGGCACCTAGAGCAAGTGTTGTAAATGAGATTAATAAAAAAATTAATGGAGATATAAATAGTAATAACTCATCTAAAGATTATACAACATTAAATGATAACGATGCATTTATTAGCGCAATGTGGGATGGGGCAGAGAATGCAGCGAAAAACAGTGTCGAAAAAAGTCAGTTGGAAAGTGTTGAAAATCATGATGAAAGTAGTATAATGGAACAAACAAGATTTTTAACTCTTGATAATTTGACAAAAGATATTTTGAAAACCAAACCACTAAATTCTCGTATTCCAAGTGATTGGATTAAAGCGGGTGGCAGTATTGAAATTGATAAATATGGGAATTGGATATACACGGACAAGTTTGGTATAAGAGTTAAATATATAAATGGGTATCCTGATTATCGTGGTGCCGGCGTGGTTTTTCAGTCTGTTAATATAGGTGGATTTAGAAATCGAGGTATAGATAAAAGATTGGCTAACAAATTAGCTCCAAATGGTCCTTGTGAAGAAGGGCACGTTTGGCATCATTCGCAAGATGGACATACCATGGAAGAAATTAGTAGGGAAATTCACGAAAGATTTACACATAAAGGCGGATATTCGCTTTGGAAAAGAAAGGAACAATAATTATGGGATTTAAAAAAAATGGTTCTTTGACAATTGAACAAATTAAAAAGGCAGAGAAAAAATTGGGACATAAGTTTCCCGATGATTACAAGGAATTTTTATTAAAAACAAATGGTGGAAGAATTGATCTTGATGATGATGTAGATCATGGGTTTCATGTAGACCCTATCGATGAAGAAGATATATGGGTTGATTCGCTTTATGGAATAGGCGAATCCGCTCGTGATTGGTTGTTTTATTTTAACAATGAATATGCTGATGAGACTATGGGATGTTTGATTATTGGCGATACTTTATCTTGTGGATTTATTATTTACGATTATTTAGGAGTTGTCGATGGTAAAAAGGCTATATACTTTTGGGATGATAAGAGAGCATATAAAACTTCAAGCGATGATGGTAATTTGTACTTTGTCGCAAACGATTTTAGTGAGCTTATAAAAATTTGTAATTTCAAAATAGGCTAAAACATATTATTAAAGACAGGGTGTAGTGCCCTGTCTTTTAATTTTACGATTTTTCGAGGGATGAAAAGGCGTTTGTTGACGGACTTTGGGATGGAGCAGAGAATGTAGCGAAAAACAGTGTCGAAAAAAGTCAGTTGAAAAGTGTTGAAAATGAAATTTTTGCAAAGCGGTTGCCGAGTGGTAGCCGCTTTTATTTTATGGAGGTAGAAAATATAGATGATAAAGCTTAAATGTAAATCGATTTGGTCGGAGTATGAAGCGGGTCAGCAGTATAAAAACAGTATGGGTGACAAGGGAATACACGATCAGGCGAGAATTAACGAGAGATTTTTTGTAGGCGATCAGTGGCACGGTGTAAATGCAGGTAATGAAAAGCCGCTTACTCGCCGAAATATTATAAAACGAATTGGTGAATATAAGATGGCGACAATCGGCGCGGCGCCGATCGCGGTAAATTATAGCGCGGAGGGTGTGCCCGATACAACGGATATTATGGCACGCGACCTTGTCAAACAACAACTTATGGGTGGCGAGGTGCCAGAGGGTAATATGACTGATGCCGAGGTTTCGGTGGTTATGAGTGCGCTTACTGATTACTTTAAGGTTACGGCCGAGAGAGTAAAATACGATGACAAAAAGGACCAGTTGCTACGAAATGCGTATATTTCGGGCACGGGTATTTTATATACATATTGGGACAGTACCATTAAAACAGGACTCTATGCTGACGAAGGCAGAACAATGGCGATTACGGGTGATATTAACTGTGAGGTGCTTGACGTTGAGAACGTAGTGTTTGGCGACCCAAATAACGAAGAGGTGGAAAGCCAGCCGTATATTATAATCGCGCGACGTATGGACGTAGAGGCGGTAAGACGCGAGGCAGAAACGTATGGTCAAGATAGTGAAAGTATTGTTCCTGACGGACAAAACGGCTATTATCGAAATGCGGGTGACCGCGGTGAAGACGAGCCGAGTGACTCGCACCGTGTTACAGTGCTTACAAAGCTATATAAAAGGTATGACGATAACGGAAACGCTACTGTATGGGGTAAGACGGTTACCGAAAACGCGGTGGTAAGACCGGAGTGGGATTTGTTGATACACCGCTACCCGATAGCGAAGTTTGTGTGGGAGCGTAGACGTAGCTGCGCTTATGGTGATAGCGAGATAACCTACCAAATCCCCAATCAAATCGCGCTAAATCAGGCGCATTCTATTTCGGTTTGGGCAATGCAAAACACAGGTATGCCAAAGACGGTTATAAATGGCGATCTTATACCAGATGGTATTTCTAACGACCCTGCAGAAGTGGTAAAAATCTATGGTAGCGCGGAAGATATGATGAGCGCTATTAGATATATTGCGCCACCAAACTATGGCGCGGCGTTTATAAACTTTACCGATGCTTTTGCGCAAAACGTGCTTATGGATAACGGCGCTAATGATGCGGCGCTTGGTAATATGCGACCTGATAACGCGACGGCTATTGTGCAGGCGCGTGAAGCGGCGATTGCACCGATGCAGATGTATCAAAACCGTTTTTATAGCGCAAATGAGGACGTGGCGCGCATTTGGGCGGATTTTTGGATTACTATGTATGGCAGACGCTCGATTAAAGTAAATGACGGCGGCGCGACAAGATATATGGCATTTGATGCCGAGCGTTATCGTGACCTTGTAATTACTGCTAAAATCGACGTTGGCGCATCGACTCTTTGGAGCGAGGCGGTATCTATTGCAAATCTTGGTAACTTGCTATCTAGTCAGCTTATTAGCTTTACCGAATATTTGGAGAGAATACCAAAGGGACTTATTCCAAATGCGACGGGACTGATAAATGCGAGAAAGCAACAAGAAATGGCCGAGCAACAAGCGGCTATGCAGCAACAGGCGATGGCACAGCAAAACGAGGCTAGTGTATCTACCGATGAGATAGGCGATGCGGAAGTGTTGGAATACGTAAAACAAAATAGACCCGACGTGTATGAGCGTCTAATGCGATTGTCACCAGAGGATCAACAAAAGGCTTTAACAATGATGAGAAACGGCGCTACAACGCAGACAAATACGCAAGAGGTTGGTGATATATGATGAAGGCAAAGGAATTACTTAATAATACTTTAAAAATGTTAGGTTATAGCGATAGCGACGGTAACGTGGAACTTACTAGTAGAATACGTAATAGCGCTATCGTTACAATAAATTTGGTATATGGCGATTTGCATCGTGTGGTAGGTAACGGCGAATTTGAGCCGATAAAATCGCTTGAAGATGAAATAAAACTACCACAAAAGGCGCTTGGTGACGTGTTTGCGTATGGTATTGCTATGCATATAGCTAGAAGTGAAAACGACGGTGATCAGCAGCAATATTACACTATGCTTTACAATGCGCGTAGGGCAGGGCTTACGGGCTATGGGGTTGTTAAAAATACGTGGCCGAGGCCGGAATATTAAGACGAAAGGATAGTAAAATGAAATATCCAATGATAAATAGAAGACCGCGTAGAGAGGTAAACGTGCCGGAACTTAGCGGCGGGTTAAATTTGCGAGATAGTTTGACGGGTATTAGAGATAACCAGATGACTGATGGTATTAATATGTGGTACAAAGACGGGGTTCTACGAACAAGACCGTCTTTTGTTACTAATGAAGATATGATACATATATCTTCTAGAGTTTATGAGGACGTTTATATTGTAGATATAAAATCACATCCTGATATAAAAAATGGTGATGCGGTGCTTGTAAGTTGTATTGATTGCGATGGTACTTTTAAAGAAGGCGCGTGGCTTACAAACTTAAAGTTTTTTTGGCAATATCCTGACAAAACCGTTGTAGCGGGAGCGGTTGATTTTGACGGAATGAGGGAAGAAAGTTGCAAAACGAAAGAAGAACTCGAAATTCAAGCGGCTAAATCGTCTAGATTAGTTTTTGCAAAAGATGGTTATATTTATTTGTTTGTAAACGAAAAGGGAAGTTCATTTAGTACTTATAAGGCGAAAATAGAGAAAAAATTAAAGTGGGAATATATAAACGCAGATGAATATTATATTCCTACGGTATTTGCGCATTGTAAGGCAAAAAATAATGGTCTTGATTATAGCGGAACGATGTTTGAGGGATATAATCTACTGACAGATTCGTATAAAATGATTTACTCTAGCATTAATCTTGAAGACGTGGTGGATGGTCAAACTTTGATGAGATATCCTTATATAAATAAGTTGCAAGATGGTATTGATACGAAAATCGTAGCGAGATTAACTAATAAAGAAGGCAAAGTGTGTGAACATACAGCAATTTGGACGGGTGGTAAAGATTTAAGATGCTTTGAAAATGTGGATGCTACACCGCAAGATGGTATGTATTTATACGTTACAGCATATCACGTGCATTTTGTTACAGAAAACGGGACTAGTAAAATTTCCACAGTAAATAAAGATGATTATATTGAAGATAATCTTGAAATAACTGTTATTCCTTTAAAAAACAAATCGGGCGATATGATGAAAAAAGTGTTTGGTATGTCTAGAGGAATTTGGTTTGGTGGCTCGGCAAATGGTATTAGCAATGGTTCACGATTGTTTCTTTGTGGTAATAAAGATGATGGGGAAAAGTCATTGTTGGTGTGGTCTAGCCTTAATAATCCGCTATATTTTCCCGAAAACAATTATGCGTACGTTGGTGATAAAACGCAAGGTGTTACGACTTTTGGTCGGCAGGGAGAAAATCTTATTATATTTAAAGAAAAATCGACCTATTATACCTATTATGCGACGAACAATAGCATTGTCGCTGGCGATCTTATTAATCAGTCAGTTGTAGATTATGAGGCGAGTCAAGTATATTTTCCTATTGTGCAGTTAAATGCGAACGTAGGTTGTGATTGTCCTGGCAGTGTTCAGCTTTGTCGAAATCGACTTGTGTGGGCGAATAGTGATGGTAACGTATATACGCTTTATTCAAATAATCAGTATAGCGAAAGAACGATATATAAGGTATCGGACATGATATATTCGGCGCTAGCAAAAGAAAATGACCTTAGAAACGCAGTGTCTTGCGATTTTGAAGGTCATTATTTGTTAGGTATAGAAAATAAAATTTACGTTATGGATTATAACAGTTACGGGTATCAATATGCATCATCGTATTCTAAAAACGAGGATAGCAACGTGATGATACCGTGGTATATATGGACGTGTGAAGATAATGCTACTTTTTATGAAATAAATAATAGGTTTATGTCGGTAAGCAAATTTATGACAGATAGTGGTGTCGCGGTTGTGTTCTCACCGTTGATGCTAGGCAGTAATGGTTATGATAAATTAGCGGTTTTTGATGAAAAAAGCAACAAAATTAAACTGGTAAACAAAGCGATTACGTCGCGACTGCAGACAAAATTATTTGATTTTTCATCAAGTGGTTATCTAAAAAACATTGACCGAGTAAGTGTGGGATTTGGTAATAATGGCGGTGCGCCTATAAGCCTTAGTTTTGTTACCGACAAGGGAAGTGAAAGCGAAAATATATCACTAGTAAGTGACAATACCGACGAGCGTGACGCGGGATTTATAACTGTAAAGAATTTTTATCCGGGCATTCGTGCGGTCAGAAACTTTGGTGTAAAAATAGAGTGCGATGGTCCACTATTTGTAGATGGGATGTCATTGCAATATAGAACGTTAGGGGGAGTTAAGTGATGGTAAAAACATTTGAGGAATATGTAAAAGAAGCAAAAAAACAAACCGATCCATCAAGAAATAGAGATATAGATACAATTGATAGTAGTTCGAATGCTGCTATAAATTTGGCGAATGATACTTATAATAAATCGATTGAAGATACGACGTCGGCATACGAGGATGAATATCAAAAAAATGCAGTGCAAAAACTTATAAACGAAAAGCAAATTGCCGAAAGAAACGCAAATCTAGGTCTTACAGATAGCGGACTAAACCGTACACAGCAGACGGCTGTACAACTTGGTTATGCAAACCAAAAGGGGAATATAGATATTGCAAAGCGTAATGCGCTAGATAACCTAAGTAGCAATTTGGCGGCATACGTGACCGAGATTAATAATGAACGCGAATCAAACAAATTAAGCGTAAATCAGTATTATGATCAACAAAATAATACTATTGCTACTACGATGTATAATTCTGACGTTAATGCGGAGGGTACTAAGCCGAAAGTGGCGTATGGCGCAGGTGGAACTTCTACGGGCGGATATATTGTATCAAGCCCTACAGGTACGCTATCACGTGATTATAAGGGAAGTCTTAAAGATAATGGTGTATCAACCGTGTATAGTTATAATGGTGATGGCAGTATTAAAAAAGTTACATATACCGATAGTAATTCGGGTATAAGCGTTTCTTTTGATGGTGGTATTAATCCATATACAGGTAAAATGCACGATGACGTGCGCGCAGAGGACGGTTCTTATGATTCGAGCAAGGCTTTTGATAATGGTTATCAGCCGAACAACTATAAAGGTACATCCCTAGTGCTAGAGGAAAATAAGGCATTTTCAATAAACGGACAAAAACAAAAGGTATTTAAACTTAAAGATAAAGAGAAATATTATGTTTGGGATGGCGCATATAATGAATATTTTGAAGTAAAAAAAGTTAATTTAGGTAATGGCACATATAAGTGGGAAGAAATTTAAAAGCGAGGTGCAATGATGTCTGAAAAAAGAAACATAGGCGAAACGGTGTTTTTAAATAATGAAAGTATTGTAACAAAGAAAGATAGAAATTTTGGACCAGAGATTATATTGCAAAATAGTGCAGAGGAACAAGAAAAAATATTAAATCAATCAAAAACTGTACCGATTTCTGCATTGAAAATAGTAGACGGAAGATTGACGGTGGATGCAGATGCGTTTGCTCAGAGCAAAGGTTTTATCAATGCGAGCGACGAGGCTAATTATAAGGCAGAGAATCCTGATTTGTATGAGGCTTCGGGCGGTATCAAAATTATAAAGCCAGGTACCAACGTAGATATCACAGGTTCTCCGCTAAAATCGGCGACTACATACGATAGTAATTATGCAACTAATTTAAGTAGCGCAATGGTTAATAAGGCTATTGAAGACTATAATGGTGTAGACATAAAAGAAATTGAAAATGTAGTATCTGTTTTAAAATCCGGTGAGTGGCAAGCTGATACCGTTATGAAAGAGACAGAAAAAAAGATTGATACATACGTTAATAGCGTAATTATTCTAAATGAACTGGGATATTTAAATTTTACTACGGGAACTGATGATGAACGTAAAAGCACGCTGAACAGTTTAAAATCACTTAAATATGACGTAAAAGCTGTTAAGGATTATTTTGCACAATATAAAGATGAAACAAGCTATAATAACTCTGTGTGGAATAGTAAATACAGCACTATGACTTGGTACGACTTGGGTGTGGAAGCTGCAAGACTTAAAAATAGTGGCGAAACAGAAGAATTGGAGTACGTTAATAACATATTGAATACACAGGACGAAAAACTGTGGAATGATATGGTCGAGCTTAAAGGTAAAAACTATGATGAAATATTAAATGTTGCTAATAAATACTGGAACGGTAAAAACCAATTCGAAACAAATAGGACGCAAGTAGTACATCTAATAAGCAGCGAGTTATCTGCAGAGTATAGGACTTTTGAAACCGAAGAAGAATACATTGAATTTTTTAATGAAGCATACGAGTATTTTATGGCGTATTATAAAGACGTTGGAAATTTTGATAGCGCTCGTAAAGCGTTTCAAATTAAAAAAGGATATCTGAATATCAATGGTAATCCTGATGAATATAAAGAAGAATGTTCGAATTTGATTAAGTTGGCATTAGAGCGAGCACAATTAACAGTAACCTATGGTGAGGAAGAATACGTCCAAAAGTTTTATGAAAAGGAAGAAGAATACAGATGGAATTTGATATCAAGCCAAGAATTCAAAAAGTATTATTCCGAAATGAAAAAAGACCCCAATGCCGATAAGTATATTTCTAAAGGTAAGGAGCTTTATGATACTAAGGACGAAAATATATCTGACGAGGAATATGAAGTTGCTTGTTATTATTTGGGTAGAGGCGAAAACAAAGAGCATAGTTATTTTGTTTGGCTTAAAGATTGGGTATATAGGCGCGAGGTCGCAGCTAAAGATGGCTGGTCTGCGCTTTCTGATGGTGAAACACTTAAATATCATACACTGTGGTCCGATTATACTAATGATGCGCCAATAGAGGCGAATATTAAGTCTGTATTGTATAATTTAGGCGCAGGTGTGGAATTTATATATAATACACTTAATGGTGATGTAAAGGAAAGCAAATTGAGTAAGGCAAGCTCTAAAATAAGAGAAGCTTACGCCAATTCGCATGATGGCGAGTTTTTAGGAATAGATCATGATATGTGGTATAACACGGGAATGTCGGCGATTGACTCAGTTGTAGGAAATACGGTAGGAGGACCATATTCGTTGGCTGTTTCTGCGGCTGCGGCTGGTGTTAACGATGCTCTTGATAGAGGAATGACCGGTTCGCAGGCTTTTTTTAATGGTTTGGCAAATGGCGCAAATGAATATTTATGGGAAAAATATTCGTTTGCACAATTGGACGTATTGAAAGAATCAAAAGATGCAGGTCTTATGTCATTTTTTACAAATATGCTTAAATCAGCTTTTACAAATGCGACGGAAGAGGCAATTACAGAAACGGCAAATATTTTATACGATTCATTATTTAATGGGGATTTGTCGCATTATTCTTTGAGTGTTAAACGATATAAAGATAACGGTTATACGGAAGAAGAGGCAAAAAAGCAAACTTTTAAGGATTTAACAAACCAAGTAGTTGAAGCGGCGGGAAGCGGCGCATTGATGGGTGTAGGTTTTGGTGCGCATGGTGGTGTAAGCACACAACTAAATGCAACGATATATGGAAAATACTATTATGGATTTTCTCAAAATAGTATAAATGCGCTTGTTAATAATGGTTTAGCTATGGCTGAAGGTAGCGAGGCCTATCAATTAGCGGTAAAGGCAGAAACGCAACTCAAAAGTGGTAAAGCTTTGTCGGGCGGTACGCTTTATAATCTTGCTACTGCGATTGAGGGTGAGATAGAGAACAAGAGTACAGCACGACTTAGAGTGCTTGGTATGGATAAAAAGACGACTAAAGAGTTTGCGCCTGTGGTAGCAAAAACCGTATTTGGTGAACAGTTGACGTCGCAAGAACACGAAATGCTGAAAAACAATAATGTTGCGATACAGGTTGTAAATGAGCTTTCTGCTGATAAGACAAATACAATTTGGAAAGATATAGTAAAAAATAATAACTATAATTCCAAAAAAGAAAATACTATATTGCATCCGGTGAGTAATGATAATATAATAAATACTGTAGACGATAATTATGATGCAATTATTAATAATATAAACGAAACAAGTCAACCTTACAAAATAAATAATGAATCTAATAAGAACGAAACTTTAAACGCTGTGGAACGCACAACTGTCTTGAATTACAAGAGTAGTGAAAGTTATAAAATCAATGATATGTTACGAAATTCTGAAAATTTTAGTGACGCTGAATCAGAGTTTGTAGAAAATATGGATAATGCATTGATTAAAATGCCAAGATATCAAGGGAGTGTATACCGCAATATTGCATTTGATTGGTTTGGTGGTAAAGCTGCATATGATGCGTTTTTAAGCAAACATAAGGTTAATGACTTTGTTACATATTTGGCATATACATCGGCATCTACAAAAGAAGATGGATATCTTGTAGATGGCAATTTTGCAGTAAGCATGGTTATTGAAAGCAAAAACGCTAAAAACATTGATGGATATGGAAACAATTTTGAAAGTGAAGTTATATTTCCACGCAATTCAGTTTTTATTGTTAATAATGTTAAATATAATAACATAGGACAACCAATAATTTATATGACGGAGGTACTAGAAAATGATAAAGGAAAACATGGACAATTTTATTCCCAAGAACGCAGTGAAGCTGTGCAATCATTGCAAAAATCAAAATCGCGGAAGCGGAACGGTGAGTTGCAAGATATATCCGATGAGAATACCATACGATATTTTGATAGGAAAAATTCTCTGCAAAGAGTATCAGGAAAAGAAAGAAAATTAAAAAATCTTAATTATAATGATAACAGTATAAAAGAAGGAGAAAGTTATGGAAAAGAGCAATTACGTAACGGTGGTGCTTGGAGACGACTCGCGGGTACAAATACCCAAAGCGGGGTTGGAAGACTACAAAAAGCAAATGGCCGAGTTTTTGGCACTGGACAAGAAAATATCGAAAGATACCAGGGGATATCTTTTGTACGAGATCAAGGAAATAATAGAGGAATAGAACTTTCTAGGGAACAGGTTGAAGGTTTAAAAAACGCGGCTATAAAAAAAGAAGACGGAACACCGAAGAAAGTATATCATTTTACAAATAATGTGGATTTCGAAGTGTTTGGAAAAGGTGATATAGGTTTTCATTTTGGTAATGAATTGCAAGCACGACAAAGAGGTGAAAATTTAAAACAACAAGGCAGAATAATAACTGCCTATCTTGATATAAAAAATCCTATTTATATAAATACCGACCTTATGTCGTGGAGACCGGCACACGTAGCGATAAAACTGTATGCCGATGGGATTATAACCTATGAGCAGTATTGGCATATTAGAGAAATGCATATTGAAAGTGGGTATGAGTATAATTCACCAGCGGCGGTAGAGCTTAGAAAAATGTTGGTAAATTTGGGTTATGATGGTATTGTTTATGAAAATCACTATGAAGGTGATGGACGGTCATATGTTGCGTTTTATCCAGAACAAATCATTATAATAGACGATGGCAAAAACATTATAAACGAGGCGATCTCAGAAAATGAGGTTGCTTTTTTAAATTCACAAGAAAAACCAGGCAACGAAATTTATGCGGATGAGTTTATTACAGGTTTGCGCGGTGAAGATGGAAATAGTGCCACTAAACAAAATGATATTTTACTTAAATACAGTACGAATGCTGTGACCAATCCGTTGAGCAGTTATGCGCCGGCAAAGAGAGGCATGATAATCGGTTTTCTTGAATCGGTTGATGAAAGATTAAAGTCATTTGTTGAAAGGGTTAAAAACGGTAGTAATAAATTTGAACGATTTACTGTATCAAACGTAAATGCTCGAGAAGTTGCAGACATTAAGGAATTGCTTGGCATTAACATAGATGGTTATACACATAATATAAATACCAATGGTATTAAGCATATACTTAGGCGTCATGGTGTTAGTGGGACTCACGATAAAACAATGTCAAACGATAGTGATATTGCGCGTATGGGTTGGGTAATTAATAATTATGATAACGTGGAAGTGTTGTTTGAAAACGGAAAGAATGTTACAAGCGTTGAGTTTAAGGATAAGTCGAATAGACCTGCAGCACAGATACGATATAGCAAAAAAATTAACGGCACCTACTATGTAGTAGAGGCCGTTTTTGAAAATGATTATAACAAATTGTGGGTGCAGTCAGCATATTTAAAAAATAATAAAGAAGGCGTTACGCAAGATCCTGCTGAAGGTCAAAAAGACCAACCACATGACTACGCCCGAAGCTCGCTTGCTTCTCCGCCTTCTAATAACAATATATCACAAAGTGCAAAAACTGTCAATGACGGATATTGGAATAAAAAGACGAATGGTAAAGTTGACAGTGAAAATGATTTTGATTATAATGATAACAGTATAAAAGAAGGTGAAAATTATGCAGAAGATTACCAAGGAACAATGGGATTGCTTGGAAAAGAAATTGGAAAAGATGACACCGATGGAACAAGCGAAAAGACGCGAGAAAATGCAAGAATTACAAGAGAAATGGGAATCGCTTTCCAAAGAAGAGCGAAGAAAACTTATGGAAATGCCGGACGACTTGTTTTTCATTTAAATACTACGGTTGCTTACAAGGTTGCAAACAATATTGATGGTAACTCTTGTGCTGGTACGGCGTACAATATATTAAAATCCAAAGGATATAATGTTGTATATTGTGACGGGGTGTTTGAAATTAATAATGGAAATACAACCCTTGAAGTTAAAGAAGCAATTACACTATTTGATGGAACGATATATATTTCAAGCGGAGCTAAACTTGATGGAAAAGGTATAGCTTTACACGAAATTATTCACGTATGGCAATATAATAATGAAAAAGAATATGTAAAATACGAGGATGTGTTGTGTGAAGAAATTGATCGCACAAGTGTATTTTATGAAAAACTGGCCGAAGAGATCAATGAAATCATTATGGCGGAAAATATGATATTGAAGATATAAATTCTTTTAAATATATTATCAAAGAGTTGGCGGCATATATAAATCAATACGTAAACACAAATATCAATTATGCTAGAAACAGATTCGGCAGTGCGTTTAGAAATTTTGAAAACGTTGTGCAAGCGGTTTATGATATGAATAATAAACTTGGCCTTGGCAATATAATAGAAGCAACCTCAAGTGATGAGGTTGCTTTTTTGAATTTGCAAGAAAAACAAGCCAATGAAATTGATGCGGATGAATTTATTAGAGGTTTATATAATGAAGATGGTAATATTGACAGTGTAAAAGATTTTAAATATAATGATAATAGTATAAAAGATTATGAAGATAGTGGCGTTTATCAAGAAAGTAAAGATGACAAAGAACTTTTTGGGGAGCACAAAGCGGCTGTTTTGAGATATAAGAGCGGCGAGTCATATATAATAAATGCTAAATTGCGAGAAAACGAAACACTTGATGAATCGGAAAAATATTTTGTGAAAGCGCTTAATGAAGCACTACATAAGTTGCCTATTTATAAAGGAACTGTATATAGAAATATAGTGTTTGATGATTTTGGTGGTGAAGATGCTCGGAGAGTGTTTTTGGAAAAGTATATACCAAACAGATATATTATATTTGAACAATTTTTATCGTGTAGCAAAGAACAAGACGGATATCCAGTCGAGGGTAAATACCAAGTTTGTTTTATAATTGAAAGTAAAAGTGCTAGAGAAGTTGATGGATATGGTAACAATATGGAAAGGGAAGTTATTTATCCGTTAAATAGTATTTTTGTTGTTAAAAATATAATTATTAAAAATAATATACCAACAATATATTTACAGGAGGTAGCAGTAAATGTTGGATACAATACCAATGAAAGTTCGAGAAGTGCAATGCAATACGTGCAAACACAATATACCGGGAACGATAACGTGCAAGGCGTTTCCAAAGGGAATACCGATAGAGATATTAGCGGGGGATTTGGATCACAGCATGCCACTTCCGTACGACAACGGGATACAGTACGAACCCGAGGAAGGCAGGACACCGTATTACCCACCACACGCGAAGAACAGGAAATAAATGGTGACAATATAAAAGCAACCTCGAGTGACGAGATTTCTTTTTCTATGCCTATTTGGAAACAAGAAAACAAACAAGTGACAAGTGTTGAAAGTTTTGAATACGAGCAGTATAATAATTTTAATACATATTATGGTGAAAATTTACATAATACACCACAAAATTTAAAACCGTCAACCGAACAAGAATGGCACACTTTTTGTAGGAGCTTTGCTAATAAGACAACTAATATTCGTTATGACGATTTCAAAATTATAACAATATTTACCGCTGATAATTACTATATAATAAATGCTGACGGTTATATGAGTGGAACGATTTTGTTTAAAAATGATATTGATGAATATAAAGAAAAGGAGCAAATTTTTGATGATGACACCAGCACAAATATTTTTGCTGCGTACGATGAAGGAACGTGGAATAGAGAAAGAAACAGCGATTATGACGGTGACACTTTTGCAGGAGGAATACCAGATACGTTTAATGTGGAATTGGATGAATTCATTGCAAAACACCCCGAGTGGCCCGCAAATAGAAGAGAAAGTTATGCAGATTATAAACGCAAATTAGAAGCAACCTCAAGTGATGAGGTTGCTTTTTTAAATTCAAGTGAAAAACAAGCCGATGTAATGGACGAGGATGAGTTTATTAGAGGTTTGCGCGGTGTGGATAGTAATGTCAAATCAAGTGATACCAATTATAAATATGATAACATTACTAAAAAAGAATATGATAAATTCTTTTTTAAGAAACCGATAAAAGTAAGTAAAAAAGACTGGGCAAAGGTTGATTCGGCACGAACCCAAAAATATTCGCGATATGCTGAAGAAGA
>JAFYLD010000014.1 GCA_017537245.1 Clostridia bacterium
CAAATCATAAAGAATCGGTTTTGATAAATCAATTACTTCGTTCTTCTACCTCAATAGGTGCGAATTTGCACGAAGCGCAATACGCTCAAAGTACAAACGATTTTATTTCTAAATTTGAAATAGCACAAAAAGAATGTTATGAAACAGAATATTGGTTAGAGCTTCTTTTTGAGACGGGTTGTATGTCGGAAGAAGATTACAAAACATTTCAAAATGAATGTGGTGCAATCCGCAGAATGTTGATTTCATCTTTAAAAACAATTAAATCTAAATAAACGTTAAAGGGCTATCTCACAAAACAATTTGTGAGATAGCCCTTTTAAATTTGTCTCATACCGTAACAAGCAGGGAAAATGTACGGCACATTTTCCAAACTTTAGGAGAACCTAAAACCCTTCGCAATCCATGCCCCTATTTTACAAGCTGACTTTTTTGCTTAACTAAAGATAAAATTTATTATTAAGCCTTATTC
This sequence comes from Clostridia bacterium, assembly GCA_017537245.1. Taxonomy (GTDB): domain Bacteria; phylum Bacillota; class Clostridia; order Oscillospirales; family Acutalibacteraceae; genus UBA737. Next base: position 473 of record JAFYLD010000014.1, read on the forward strand.
TCCCAACTGTACTTATCATCAATCACATGAAGAATAGGATGTGTGGTTCGCATAGAATAATAAGACCACTCTTTACTATAAGTCTCAGCATCTTTTGCACATGCTATAGGTACATAAGTATAATGCTTATCTTGATGATATTCTAAAGATATCACATATTCACCACATTTATTGCACCTATACAAGTAACACTCGTCATAAGATATACCTTTTCCCCCATATGATTTTATTTCTTGAAAATCAAAACTTTTATAGGCAACTTTAGGGTCAAAATGTTTGAATGAACAACACATAAAAGGCTCTGGTTTCCACTTCTTTATGTAGTGACTCATAAGTAATACCACATATTTATCAAATATCGAATATGTGCTTTTGGTGTAAGTGTTGTGCTTTGCATACTTGCTCACATTTCTATTTAATGATGTTTTATGAACGAACCAAAGAAACAACAAGGAAATAAACGCGACAACCACGCCTATGTTGAATTTACCATTACCTAATGCAATTAAAACATATATTGCAATTGCTATAAATGCTATAGTATATATCAATAGCATTATTGAATGATAAATGACATCACCTTTTGTACCTTTTTCCTCATGCCATCTAAGCATACATTTTCCTCCACCATTGTAGTTTGGTATTAATTATAGTTTGCTTTGCAGAAAACTGTCCTCAAGGGTACAACCCTATGCACCGAGTTTTTTGTTTTTGTTATTCAACAAGTCCTTCAACAAGGTTTGTTTCGCTAAAGCCGCTTTGATCAAAACGTAGAGTCTTGATTTCGTAACGACCGAAATTGACGCTCAGTTCCTTGTCGTAGAAAGCGAGCTTACAAGACTGGTCGCACGCGGTTGGGTTAAATAGTCTTATGATATAACCGTCGCCGTTGTCTGCCTTTTTAAACGCGTTAATTGTAATAACAGAAGTGTCTTGTAGTTTAAGTGGTGAAGCAGGGATTGAACCAATACCCGTTGGGTAGAAGGAAAGTGCCATAGGCTTCATATTAAAGTGCTGAGCCTTTCTAGCAGCGCCCACTTTAAGTTCTTCGGTGGCGCCCACGCTAAATTGGAAGCTAAAGTCGCGTTCGCCCTGGTCGATATATGGCATATATCTGTCTTGTGGCATAACAACGCGATCGTTTACAGGATGCGCGCAGTAAGATGCCGAACGTAAAAGTGTATATTTTAAATCGCCCGATTTACTGTCGAAGCAAGAAGCGTAAATGCCGTTGTTGATAGCAAGCAAACTATCGTTATCATCAGATACTCTAATGAATTTTTGTGATACGTTTTCTTCGTAATCGTCAAATAGTTTTTCTTCACCGTAAGGTTGTTCGCCAATGCAAACGCTATCTTTAATAGAGGTTGGAATATCAAGACGTAATAGTCTTTGTTTTTCGCCCCAGTTTACGCGAATATCTAGTTTGAGATCGCCACTTTCACCCAAAGTATATTTGAGTATAGCGTGTGAATTTTTGTAACCAAATACTGCTTCAATAGTTGTTTGAACGTCGCCGTCTTCAATAAGATGAACCGATGGAATTTCGTTATCAAGATACAAAAATTCTTTTGCCTCGGCAGGAGAGAGTAACTTGAATTCGCCAAGTTTTTCTTTAAATGCCGTTACCATCATGCCCCATGGATCGAAGTCGTCGTTAAATACTTCAAGGCGGAAGGCACCGCCGTTAACGTAGTTTTTGCCGTTTTTAACGTACTCATCAACAAGACCTGTATCGGCATTGATTTTAATAGTTGTACCTCCGCGACTAACAACCAGATAATTATCTTCGTTCTTAACTTCGGGAACTGGTCTTTCGTCAAAGGTTTCAAACGCGCAGTCAAAACGATTAAGTGTCATTGGAGCAAGTGTCGCTCTAAACAAAACGCGTTTTCTCCAGTTGATAGGAATTGTGCTATATTCTTTTTCGCACTGTGAAGGAATAACGTTGCCATCCTTATCGTAAACCACAGGCTTCATGAAATATAGATTGCGGTCTTGATCCCAAAGGTTAAACTCACAAGCGATATCTTCAGTAATTTCGTACGGATAGGGGTTATAAGCAAAAATCGGAATCTTATCGCTATCTGCCTTCTTTTGTCCGCTAGCAAGCGCGAAAAACGCTTTTGCTTTGAGTCTGGTTAGAATTTCGATAGCGTGGTCCATCATTCTAATGCCCATTTCTTCGGCAGGTTGAATAGATGAGCCAGGTAACACGTCGTGGAATTCTACCGTCATAATGTCATACATAGCGTCGGCAAGGTCTTTCATTGGGTATTCCATAAGACCTTCATTTGCCGCGTGTGAACACATAATTTCGGTAAGGTAGTAAATGTTTTCGGCAGCTCGGTGCTTTTGCTTTACACGAATTTGCGAACTATAACAACCAACTGCCCAACACCAAAGACTATGGTCAACCTCTGGTAGGTCGTGATATTTCATTGTTTCTGCAAGGTATTCTTCAGGGGTAGAGTGTATAAGCTCGATATCTTTTGCGGCCAAATCTTTTTTAAGCTCAACGAGATCGTCAAGGTCTTTTTTAGATGGACCGCCGCCGTGGTTACCAATACCCCAAAGTCGCATATTTATATCGTTATCTGGGCATTTATCTACGGTGTAGCCTATGTATTCGGCTGCCTGTCCTTTTGGTGTGCTATACCAACCGTCCGGACGCATACCGATAATCTTTGAACCATCGTAACCTACCCAAGTGTAATCGCTTGCAGGAAGTTCCATGTGTTGTGGTTGTGGGCGCATGTGAACGTAGCCCTTGTAACCGCTCTTTGCCATAATTTGAACAAGACCGCGGCTGTGACCAAAAGAGTCAAAGTTGATAGCAACGTGTGGCGCTTTTTGGAATTTTTCTAAGAAGTATTTTCTACCATTTAGCATCTGTCGAGCAAAACTTTCACCCGAAGGCATATTACAGTCAGGTTGTACGTGCCAACCACCCATAATGTGCCATTTACCTCTTTTTACAAGGTCTTGAATTCTACCGAACAACTCTGTGTCAAATTGTTCAATCCAGTCGTAAAGCAATACTTCGTTATGACAGAATATGTAGTCTTCATACTGCTCACAAAAATCCGCAGCAATACGGAAAGTAGAAAGCGCCTCGGCAGCGCCTTCCTCCCATTCCCATTGCCAAATAGGGTCAAGGTGGGCATTACAAATGATATACGTTTTCTTAGCCATATTAAAAGCCTCCTTATTCAAGTGTGTATACAAAATTTAATTTTTCGATATTTTCGTTACCCTTTGTCATAAGAGGGTAGGTGCCTTTTACCTTGTCACAAATTGACGATAACCTTTTAAAATTATCGTCAACCTCAATAAACGCGTCGCAAGATTCACGAGTACCAACTATTTGCTTAAATCCCGCCTGGGTATAAAACTTAATAACCCCTTCGCTAGACGGCTTTAAAAAGTAAAAAGCGTCACTTTCGGTTTGCGTTTTACAAAAAAGCTTACTCATAAGTCCTTGATGTCTAAAATCACTATGTGTTGTAACAGCATAAATATAATACGCTTTGCGTCTTTCTTCGTTTATATTAAGCGTACAAGGGATTTTAAAGTACATAGCGGCAACTCGACCGTCTATTTCTAACGTTTCTATGCAGTCAAAAAACAGGTCGAATAACATATTATCAAACTCGGGTTCCGAGCCAAACGCCGCGTTATAAAGCGACTTGCATTGTTCTAGTTTTGTCATATATTTTCCTTTATTGTGCAAATGTATTTTGGTAAGATAATTTGTGGTTTATAAGAAAGTTTTGAGCGTCTTAGTCCCTCAATTCCCAAATCGTCTTCTCGATTTATATATTGGTAGTTTTGCGCATTTCTTGCGGCAAACTCGCGGTTGATTACCGCATAAGCGGTATCAAATCCCGAAAGCGCTTTCTCGGTATGAATATTATAAATTTGGTCGTTGATTTTAGAGCCTAGTGAAAAAGCCACTACCTCGTCGGCGATAATTATTGCGCCTCCGTCAAGATTTAAAAATTCGAGATTATCAAGCATTAATTCAACACCGTGCATCTCGGTTTTTAGTTCTTCATCCTTATCGCTATATTGAGCGTACCATTTTTTAGCGCAAAGCTTAACTTTTTCTAAATTATCGGCAGTTATTTCTTCGTAGTGCCAATCAAATTGCTTTGAAAAAGTCGAGATATGATTGCGTTTTGAGTGGTATTTTTTGCCCGACAAGTTTATAAGGTCGGTCGAATTGTAGATATAGTCAAATTCGTTGCGACTTTCAAATATGTCGTAATGCTCGCCGTAATGCTTTTTAAACTCGTCAAACCGTTTGCCCGCCTGCGCCCAAACGCTTGGCATATAACCTAGATGGTCGATGATTTTTTTAACACCATCGGCAATATCAATATCGCCAATCGGCAACGAAAATGTTTCAATACTGTCGTCATACGATTTAAGATAAAGCACGCCGTCGGCTATACAGTAACAGTTGTTATAAAGCGGTTGCCATATAAGCAAATTAGTAAAACTTAATTCGCAAGTAAGTTCGTCCGCACCCTGCAAAAACGGTGTTAGCACGTCCTTGTCGCAAAGCTCAATTTTCTTAAAATTCATTATCTACCCAATACCTTATTATTTTAATAAATAATAACACATTTTTGCTTTAATATTCAATAGCAAATTAACATATTTTAGTAAAGCGGGGGTTTCTAGGTGATGAAAATATGCAAAATTATGTGAATAATGCATAAAAGATATTAACAAAAACCTAAATGTAAAGACTTTTTTGTATAAAATGCACAAAAAATCACGCAAATATTGTTTTTAGTACCACTTGAAAACAGGTGGTGAATAATGTATTATAATAAAGTAAATAATAAACTAAAAAAATTATATCTTTTTCTGGAGATGTTATTATGACAAAATATACCATTACAGCGCTTAAAGAAATGCTTGAAAAAAAGCTTTCTCACAATTTTGGTGTTACACCGGAGCAAGCTTCTGACGACATTTTTTATAAAGCGACTGTACTTGTGCTGCTAGACATTATGAGTGAGCGCAAAGCCGAGTTTAAAAAGGCTGTTGACGAGCAAGAAAGTAAGACTATTTACTATCTTAGTATGGAGTTCTTGATGGGCCGCTCTCTTAAAAACAACCTCTATAACCTTGATCTAACCGAAACAATGCGAAAAGCGCTCAAGAGCTACAAGGTAAACCTTGATAATCTTTTCGAGCTAGAGCCTGACGCAGGTCTTGGCAACGGAGGTCTTGGTCGTTTGGCAGCCTGCTTTTTAGATGGTCTTTCAAGCAGCAGCTATTCTGCTATGGGTTATTGCATCAAGTACGAGCTTGGTATATTCCGTCAAAAATTGGTTGACGGTTGGCAGACCGAAATGCCGGACTTTTGGCTACCTGGTGGCGAGGTTTGGCTAGAGCAACGTCCACACTCTGCCGTTGACGTTCATTTTGACGGCTATATCGACGAGTGGTGGGACAACAACTATCACCACGTTGAGCACAAAAATTACCTTAACGTTCGCGCTATGCCTTACGACCTTAAATGCGCAGGTAAAGACGGCAAAACCGTAAACGTGCTTCGTCTTTGGAGCGCCGAGTGTCAAGATTTTGATATGTCTGCGTTTAGTCAGGGTGACTACGTGCGCGCTATTGAGCAACGCGCGTCTGCCGAGGCTATTTCAAAAATTCTTTACCCAGAGGATAATCACCCCGAGGGTAAATCACTTCGTCTTCGTCAGCAGTATTTCCTAGTATCTGCATCGGTTCAAGATATTCTTAACCGTCACATGCGCAAGTACAACACGCTAGAAAACCTACCAGACAAGGTAGCAATTCATATTAACGATACCCACCCAACACTTGCTATTCCAGAGCTTATGCGCTTGTTACTCGACGAGTGCGGCTATTCTTGGGAAAAGGCGTGGGATTTGGTAACACGTACCGTTGCCTACACCAACCACACCATCATGGCCGAAGCGCTAGAGTGCTGGCAGGTAAGTATGTTTAGACACAGAATGCCACGTATTTACCAAATTGTTGAAGAAATCGACCGCAGATATCGTGCGGAGGTTATCGCAAAAACGGGTGACTACGCTCTCGCAGAGCGCACTGCTATTATTTCGGGCGGTGTTGTTCGCATGGCAAACCTTTGTGTTGCAGCGAGTCACACAGTAAACGGCGTGTCAAAACTTCATAGTGATATTATTAAAGACCAACTCTTTAACGATTACTATAAGATGACACCCGATAAGTTCACAAACGTAACAAACGGTATCGCTCACCGCAGATGGCTTTGTCAAGCAAACCCAGAGCTTACCGCATTTATTACCGAGCTTATCGGCGACGGATTTATCAAAGACGCGTCACAACTTGAAAAGCTTATGGCTTTTGCCGATGATAAAACAGTGTTAAGCCGTCTTGCCGAAATTAAATACGGCAACAAGGTGCGCCTTGCAAACTACGTGCAAAAAAATCTTGGCGTTACAATAGATCCTAATTCAGTAGTAGATATGCAGGTTAAGCGCCTACACGAATACAAGCGTCAACACATGAACGCGCTTCATATAATCACCGATTATCTCTATATCAAAAATAATCCAAACGCTCCTTTCACCCCAAAGACCTATATCTTTGGCGCAAAGGCGGCTCCGGGTTACCTCTTTGCAAAAGAGATTATTCAAATGATTTACAAGCTTTCGGTTATTATTAATAACGATCCACAGGTTAAAGATAAGCTAAAGTTACTCTTCCTCGAGGATTATCGCGTAACCTTGGCCGAGCTTATGATTCCTGCGGCCGAAATTAGTGAGCAAATCTCACTTGCATCTACCGAGGCTAGCGGCACCGGTAATATGAAGTTTATGATGAACGGCGCTATTACCTTGGGTACCGAAGACGGCGCAAACGTTGAAATTCACTCAGCGGTAGGCGACGACAATATCATAATCTTTGGTATGCAAACACCGGAAGTGTTAAAGATTCAAAAAACTGGTTATAATCCAATGCAGTATTATAACAACAACGCCGATTTGCGTCATGCGCTTAACTTTATCGGTAAGGGTATTGACGGCAAGAATTTTGACAACATTTATAATACTCTTAAAAACGTTGACCACTATATGGCTCTTGCCGATTATGCCGACTATTGCGAGGCGCACAAAAAGGCTATGGATCTATATAACACACCCGAAGTTTGGAACAAAATGTCACTTACCAATATTGCTGCTTCGGGTATTTTTGCGGCAGACCGCTCAATAAACGACTACGCAAAGAATATTTGGGGACTAGATAAGGTTAAATAATTTTTAAGGATGATAAATGTGAATTATTACCCATTTGATTCACGAAACAATTTATATCGTTCACATCTTGGAGCCGTACCCGCGGGGGAGACCCTGCGGCTACGGCTATTGTTGCATAAAGACGCGCAAGTGTACGATGCGTTTTTACGCGTTTTTTCCGATAGCGACAATTCGTTTTATGAAGTAAAAATGACTCCTTGCGAGTGGCTCGGTGACTATCAGTTTTTTGATGCTACTCTCCCCACCGTTGAGGGACTTTATTGGTACGATTTTCGTTACACTAGTGCACATGGCGAGTTTTTTGTAGTAAAGAGTAAGAATAGCCTAGGCGTTGTGTCACAAAGTGAGGGCAACCGTTTTCAACTTACGGTTTATGACAAAGATTTTACCACACCCGATTGGCTAAAGGGTGGTCTAATCTACCAAATTTTCCCCGACCGATTTTATAACTCGGGTAGTGAAAAAACGGGTGTACCAACCGACCGATATATCTGCAACGATTGGAACAAAATACCCGAGCACCGCCAAAATAACGGACCGTGTTCTTTGGGTAACGATTACTATGGTGGTGACCTTAAAGGTATTGAGCAAAAACTGCCATATCTTAAAGAATTGGGTGTTAGTTGCATATATTTAAACCCGATTTTTGAGGCTCACTCAAACCATCGTTATAACACCGCAAATTATGAAAAGATAGATATGCTGCTAGGTGATGAAAACGACCTTATAAGTCTTTGCATAGCCGGAGAAAGGCTAGGTATAAAGATTATACTAGACGGTGTTTTTTCGCACACGGGTGACGATAGCATCTACTTTAACCGTACTGCTCGTTATGGTGATGGCGGTGCCTATCGCGACTATAATTCGCCCTACCGCGAGTGGTTTAAATTCTATGATTATCCAAACGGCTACGATGCTTGGTGGGGGGTTAAAACACTTCCCGAAACCAACGAAGATAACGATAGCTTTACCGATTATATCACGGGCGAAAACGGCATTTTACGGGGGTATTTGCGCCTTGGTATTGGCGGTTGGCGACTAGACGTTGCCGACGAATTGCCCGACAAATTCCTCGACAAGTTGCGCTCCGCCGTAAAGAGCGAAAATAGTAAAGCCTACATCTTGGGCGAGGTTTGGGAAGACGCCAGCAACAAGATAAGCTATGGCGCGCGTCGTAAGTTTTTGCGAGGCAGTCAGCTTGATAGCGTTATGAACTATCCGTTTGCCAATGCGATTATAGACTTTATAAAGCACGGTGGCGGCAACGCCCTTTCCGAAACGGTGCACACCGTACTAGAAAACTACCCAAAATGCGCGGTAGATACCCTTATGAACCACCTCGGTACCCACGATACTGCGCGCGTACTTACAATGCTTGGCAAGAGCGATAACTTTATCGGCAACCGAGATTGGCAAGCCACACAAAAACTATCGCCCTATGAGTATGAACAGGGCGTAAAAAGGCTAAAGGCAGCCGCGGTCATACAGTACACTTTACCCGGTATACCGTCGCTTTATTATGGTGACGAGGCAGGGATTGAGGGTTATGGCGACCCGTTTTGTCGCGCTACGTACCCTTGGGGGCGTGAAAACCAAGAGTTGCTCCAATTTTATAAACAATTAGGTCAAGTTCGTAAAAACTGCGTTGCGTTTGCCGACGGAGATTTTTATACTATTCTTGCTACCGACAGCGCAATTGCCTATACAAGAAAAAACAAAAACGGAATGGTTTTTGTCGCGGTAAATCGCGGTAGTGACGCAGTTAAAATTAATTTGCCACCCGAGTTTAATAACTGCAAAAACAAATTTGGCAATACGGTAACTGATGGCGAAATCACGCTTAACGAATGTGAGTATTGCATTGTTTATAAATAAAGGTTGTTTTATTTAAATTATAGTGCTATAATACAAACATAACCTTTAAAATTTTGGAGGACTTATTATGTCTAAAATTATTATATCAAGCGACAGCACCAGCGACTTAAGCGCAGAGCTTAAAGAAAAATATGGTATAAAGATTATACCTCTCGGCGTTACATTAGGTACAGACGTTTATCGCGACGGTGTAGATATTACACCGGACGATATCTATGCTCACCACGAAAAAACAGGCGAGTTGCCAAAAACAACCGCAACAAACGTTGGCGAGGGTATTGAATATTTTGAAGAGCTTACAAAAGACGGCGATGCCGTAATCCACTTTACAATCAGTTCTTCAATGTCATCTACCTACAACAACTCTTGCATGGCTGCCGAAGATTTTGACAACGTTTACGTAATAGACGCGGCTAACCTTTCAACAGGTAGCGGTCTTTTGGTACTTGCTGCTGCAGAAATGGCACAGCAGGGTATGGAAGCTGCTCAAATTGTAGAAGAAATCGAAAAATTAAAGCCTTGCGTTGATGCATCCTTCGTTATCGATAGCCTAGAGTATTTGCACAAAGGCGGTCGTTGCTCGGCACTTGCTATGCTAGGCGCAAACCTCTTAAAGTTAAAGCCTTGCATCGAGGTTAAAAACGGTAGCATGGGCGTTGGCAAGAAATATCGCGGTATGTACGGTCGTGTTCTTGCAGAGTACGTTGACGAGCGACTCCAAAACGTAGAAGATATCGACACCTCTCGCGTGTTCGTAACCCACGCAGGTTGCAAGCCAGAGATTGTTGACGCAGTAGTAGAGCAGGTTAAGTCAAAAGGCATCTTTGACGAAGTTTTGCTAACTCGCGCAGGTTGCACAGTATCTTCACACTGCGGCGCAAACACTTTGGGTATTCTTTTCATAAGAAAGTCACCAATTGCCTAAAGCAAGCATACTATAAAGCAGGGGTCAAGAAAAGGATATCCTGCTTTTCGGCGGTAGTAATTTACTATCTTTAAGATTACCGATTATACCCCTTTGATATATAAAAACTCCCCGACAAAAGTCGGGGAGTTTTTATTTTAAGTAATAGGTAATAGGTAGTAGTGAATAAGTAATGTGTCCGCGTACCGCGGACGGATTTAAATAAAATTATCGTTTTTCGATAATAAAATTATTGACAAACGATAATTTTTGTGTTATATTGATGCCATAAAATGACTTTGGAGGTAATTTTATGTGGAATAGAAAACGCTCGGTGACACTCTCGATAGTGGTTTGCTTTATATTTGTCGTTATACTTTCGGCAGCTTTATTTGCGGCACCTTGGTTTATAAATTTTTGGTTTACTGTTTATCGCGGATGGCAAGAGAACGGTGCGGCGATTAAAGATATGAGTACACTTTTTATTTCTTGTTTCTACCCATGCGCCGTATTTGCCTATATAACGCTTTACAGCCTTTTGAAATTGCTTTTTAACATCAAAAAAGACGAGATATTTATAAACGATAATGTTAAATATCTTCGCCGTATTTCGTGGTGTTGCTTTGCGGTAGCTATAGTAACCCTTGTAGGTGGTGTGCTTTACGTTCCGTTTTTGCTTGTGGCAGCGGCTGCTGCTTTCGTGGGACTTATGCTGCGCATTGTAAAAAACGTAATGCAAAATGCGGTAGCTATCAGCGAAGAAAACGAACTTACCATATAAGTTTGAGTAAAATGGTGTTTGCGCTTTTTATTTGAAAGGAATATTTATAAAAATGATTGAAATTGATTTAGACGTAATGCTAGCTATACGCAAAATGACCTCTCTTGAATTATCGGAAAAGATAGGTATTACACAAGCCAATCTTTCAATACTTAAAACAGGCAAGGCAAAAGCAATTCGTTTTTCAACCCTTGAAGCAATTTGCAAAGAGCTTAGCTGTCAACCCGGAGACATAATTAAATACAAAGAGGAGAAGTGATTTTATGCAAGAAAACAATAACTTCTTACAGCAAGAAATTACACCCCAACCGCAAAATGAAACTCCCCAACAATTTGGGGAACAGGTATATGCGCCAAGACCGCCTTTTGAGCTTACCAAACACGACGGTATATTTGCGTTGTGTGCGTTAGCGTCAAGTATATTTACAAGCCTTTTTGGTATATTTAATGGTTTTGCGCTCGGCTATTTAATATCGTCAGTATTACTTATTGCAGTTTTTTCTCTATATTTCATAAAAAGTCAAAAATTAAGAGCATTTCCATTATCGTGCATAATTTTGTCACTTGCCATTTCGGTTATATTTGTTACAACAACCAACACCAGCGTTAAATTTTTTGGTCTTCTAACAAACTTTTCGTTAGCGATAATTGGTATAGATAATCTGGCGTTTGGTAAAACGGTAGGCAATCGCGATACGCTTGGTGTTTTTTACAGGGTTGCATCGGCAATGGGTAATATTGGAGTAACGCTAAAATCAGTTTTTTCAAATTCCAACGGAAACAAAAAGCCAATAGGAAAGATCATGTTTGGTTTGCTTTGCGCGTTACCGATACTTACTATAATAATACCGCTGTTACTATCGGATGATGCGTTTAGCGGTATGATGAGCAGCATATTTAACAATTCTAACGTGTTTTCAATCATTTTTAAGGTTGTATTTGGTGCGGCGCTCTCAATGTTGGTTGTGTCATACGGCTTATCGCTAAAGTTTGGACGTGTTTCTAAAATAAAAGAGTGGGACTTTGCAGGTATAGATAATACATATATAATTTCTTTCTTATCTGCAATATCACTGTGTTACTTGCTTTACTTATTTTCTCAACTTGCCTATTTCTTTAGCGCGTTTAAGGGATTTTTACCCAACGGTGACATTACCTATTCTGAGTATGCGCGCAAGGGATTTTTTGAAATGTGCGTTATAGCGGTTATCAATTTGACGCTTGTATTTTTAAGTATGCTCTTTTCAAAGAAAAATGACGGCAAGGTGTGTAAGGGTATAAAGATAATGGCAACCTTTATAACGGTGTTTACCCTTATAATTATTGCTACGTCAATATCAAAAATGGTGCTTTATATAAACGAATATGGTATGACAGTGTTGCGACTTACGACCAGTGCGTTTATGATTTTCTTAGGTGTGGCTTTTTTGGCAGTGATTTTACGCATATACCTAAATGGAATAAACGTCGTAAAAACGGTTGCCGTTACTGCCGGAATAATAGTATTACTGCTTGGAATCGCAAATGTAAACGGCATATGCGCAAAATATAATTATGATGCCTATAAATCACAAAAAATGCAAACGATTGACGTCGAGGCTATGTATAAGCTTGGTGACGACGGCATACCTTATTTGATAAAGCTTGCTTGCAGTAAGGACAGAACCGTTGCACTGAAAGCGCAAGAATATTTGGCAAAGGCATATATGAAAGAATATTTCATTGATATGGATGATATTGATGAATTTGACGCAGATAGTTTAAAAGAACATCAAAAATATACAGGCTTTTCATATTATAACCTGCCACAAAGCAGAGCATATAACGCGCTATATAAGTTTATTGAAAACAATCCTCAATTTGATGATTATTGTATAGAAAAATATAATCGCAGTTTTTTAGATAAATTTTGGTAATAAAAAGAGCAGGGCGAACCTGCTCTTTTTTTATGACTTAATTTTCTTTATTGCGTATTTTTCAAGGCGAGATACCTGTGCTTGACTTATGCCGATTTCCTCGGACACTTCGGTTTGGGTTTTGCCCTGCATAAACCGTAGGTTCAAAATCTTTTTTTCGCGTGGGGAGAGGTCTTTTATAGCCTCTTTTATACATATTTCGTCAAGCCAGTTTTTGTCATCGTTACTGTCGCCTAATTGGTCTAGCACGTATATCGTATCGCCGCCATCCGAAAAGACGGGCTCGTATAACGATACGGGGTCAACAATGCTCTCAAGAGCAATTACCACGTCCTCGCGCGGAAGTCCCAGTTCTTTTGCAATTTCGGTTACGGTGGGTTCTTTTTGGTGTTTGTTTATTAGCGCCTCTTTAACCTGCATTGCGCGGTAGGCAGTGTCTTTTATAGAGCGACTAACACGAATCGAGTTATTATCGCGTAGGTAGCGCCTAATCTCACCAATTATCATTGGCACTGCGTATGTGGAAAATTTTACCAATTGGGTTATATCAAAATTGTCGATAGCCTTAATCAGCCCAATGCACCCTATTTGAAAGAGGTCGTCGGGGTTTTCGCCTCGGTTTGAAAAACGTTGCACCACGCTTAACACCAAGCGCAGATTCCCGTTTATTAGCTCGTCGCGAGCAGCTTTGTTGCCTGACTTTACCTCGCGGAGTAATCGCTCTTTTTCTTTCTCTTTCATAACGGGTAATTTTGACGTGTCAACACCACAAATTTCTACCTTGTTTACGTACATAGCCGATACCTCTTTTTGTCTTGATTTTACAAAAACAGTATTGCCCGTAGAGGACGTGAAAAAACTAAAAATATTTTTTAATTTTCGACAAAAAAGACTTGCATTTTTAATATTATGAATATTTTAAAAAAATACTTGATTTTTTGGAGCAGTTGTGATAATATATTGTGTACTGTGAAAAAATATGAGGAGGTGTCACGATGCCTAATATTAAATCTGCTAAGAAGCGTGTACTCGTAAGCGCAGTTAACGCTGAAAGAAATAAGGCTTGCCGTTCTGCACTCAGAACTTCTATCAAAAAGGCAAATGCCGCTATTGATGCTAAGGCTCCAGAAGCTGCTGAGGCTGTAAAGGTTGCTGTATCAAAAATTGACCAGGCTGCAGGTAAGGGTATTCTTCACAAGAATAATGCTGCTAGAAAGAAATCTGCTCTTGTTTCAAAGCTCAACGCAAACGCGTAATTAAAAATTATATTATTTTTTGCAAAGAATAATAATGCGCCGATAGTTATTGCTATCGGCGCAATTTTTTTGTATAATAAAGATATAACTCATATCAAGCCTTCTCTTTGAGGAGAAGGTGTCGCAAAAGCGACGGATGAGGTGTAAGGTAGGTGACAAGTATGAGCGAAAATTTAAAATTATCGGAACTAAAGAAAAAAGCAAATCGTTTGCCACTGACACCGGGCGTATATATTATGAAGGACAAAAACGGAGTAATTATATATATAGGTAAGGCAAAATCGCTAAAAAACCGCGTAACGCAATATTTTGGTCTTGGTAATCAACACACCGAAAAGGTGCGAAAAATGGTGTCGTTGGTTGACGATTTTGAATACGTGCTTTGCGATAGCGAGTTTGAAGCGCTTATACTTGAAAACTCGCTTATAAAGCAAAACCAACCCAAGTATAATATCTTGCTAAAAGATGACAAGGGTTATCACTATATCAAGATAACTGCCGAAAAATGGCCAAAGATTACTACCGCGATGCAGCTTGACGATAAGGCGGCCGAGTATATCGGTCCGTATTATTCTGCGGCGGTGGTAAAAGATACTGTTTCGCAAGTGCGCAAAATATTTAAACTGCCCGACTGCAACCGTAGTTTTGACAAGTACACAAAACCTTGTCTTAATTTTCATATTGGTCTTTGCGATGCGCCGTGCCGCGCAAAGATGAGCCTAGAGCTATATAAAGAGACAGTAAATTCCGCAATTTCGTTTATAAAGCACGGTGGCGGAGAAAACATGATAAAACTCTTGCAACAAAAAATGGAAGAGGCAGCCGAAAAACTCGATTTTGAATACGCTGCAAAATTGCGCGATCGAATAAACGCGATAAAGAAACTTGGCGACAGTCAAAAGGTTGTAATGTGCAACTACAAAGACCAAGACGTTTTTGCCTTGGCTGTAATCGAAAATACGGCTTGCATAGCAGTGCTCACTTTTAGAAACAATAAACTAACCGACAAAAAACACTTTATAATCGATACCTTTACTGACAAAAACGATCTTTATAGTCAGTTCCTTACTCAGTATTACGATACGGGTGAAATACCACCGCGTATTCTTATTGATAACGATATTGACTCACGCGAGCTATTGGGGCAATGGCTTTGTGAAAAGAAGGGCAAAAAGGTAGAAATTCTCTTGCCGCAACGCGGCGAGCAAAAAGATCTTGTCGATATGTGTCGCAATAACGCTGCCGATAATTTGGCGCAAAAGACTGAACTACTCGGTCGCGAGATGTCGGCGCTTAATGAACTAGCGCGTCTTTTGGGACTTGCGAGCGCACCGCGTGTTATCGAGTCTTACGATATATCTAACACCGCGGGTGACGAGAACGTTGCCGGTATGATAGTATTTCGTGACGGCAAACCATATAAGCCGCATCACAGAACCTTTAAAATAAAAGGCTTTATCGGTCAAGACGATTACCGCTCTATGGCAGAGGTGCTAGACCGCCGCTTTACCGAGTACGAAAAGGGCGAAAACGAGGGTTTTGCAACCTTGCCCGACCTTATTTTGTTAGACGGCGGCAAGGGACAAATATCGGCAGTAGAGCCCATTTTTAAAAATCATAATATAAACGTGCCGCTTTTTGGTATGGTAAAGGACTCAAAACACCGTACTCGCGCTATTGCTACAAATGGTGGCGATATATCGATTAAAGCGAACGAATCGGCATATCGACTGGTAACGGCGATTCAAGACGAGGTGCATCGTTTTGCCATCACTTATCACAAAAAGCGTCGCAGCGGCAAAATGCTATCATCAGAACTTACTAACATTGACGGCGTAGGTCAGGCAAAAGCCACCGCGCTTATGAAACATTTTAAAACAATAAAAGCGATAAAAGCGGCAACTCTAGAGCAGCTTTGCGCAGTAAAGGGTATAAATAAATCACTAGCGGAGAAAATATATAACGAATTTAACCGCTAGGAGATATTATGAAAATAGCCTTTTTTGACACAAAACCTTACGACAAAGAATCATTTAAAAAGTACGAAAGTAGCGATATTAGCTTTAAGTTTTTTGAAACCAAGCTAAATATCGACACCGCCGACCTTGCTCGAGGTTGCGAGGTAGTGTGTATTTTTGTAAACGATACGGCTTCGGGCGAAGTTATAGACAAACTTTACGAATTGGGTGTTAAGGTTTTGGCGCTTCGATGCGCAGGCTACAACAACGTTGACGTAAAACACGCCCACAAAAAAATTCACGTAGTGCACGTGCCCGCTTACTCGCCATACGCTGTGGCAGAGCATACTATGGCGCTATTGCTTACCTCTATTCGGCGCATACACAAGGCATATATACGCACAAAAGATTTTAACTTTAGCCTTGCGGGGCTTACGGGTTTTGACCTTTACGGCAAAACGGTTGGCGTAATAGGTACGGGCAAAATCGGTCGTGTATTTGTAGATATTTGTCGCGGGTTTGGTATGCGAGTTTTGGCGTATGATAAATACCCGTCTGATGATATTGGTATAGAATACGTAAGCCTTGACGAGCTTTTTGCGGCTAGTGATATTATATCGCTACATTGTCCGCTAACGCGTGATACAAAGCACCTAATAAACGGGGATTCGATCAAAAAGATGAAAAAAGGCGTGGTGATTTTAAACACTTCGCGTGGCGCGTTAATCGATGCCGACGCCTTGCTAGAGGGTATTAAATCGCGCCACGTTGGCGCTGCTTGTCTTGACGTTTATGAAGAAGAATCAGACGTGTTTTTTGAGGACTTTTCGGGGCATATTGTCGATGACGATACCCTAGCGCGTCTAATATCTATGCCAAACGTTATAGTGACCTCGCACCAGGCATTTTTAACCGAAGAAGCGCTCGCAAATATAGCGAGTACAACTATTGAAAACGTAAAACAAATATTATATAATGGTGTTTGTCAAAACGAATTATGTTTTTTATAAAGGAATGAAAAGATGAAAAAAATATTATGTATGATGCTCTCATTGGTGCTACTAATCGGACTTTGCGCTTGTGGTAGCACTCCCGATGATGCAACGTCAACCGAGGTAGAGGTAATTGTAGAACAAGACGAAGTAGTTTATGAAGAAACCGAATCCAAAACCGAAAGCACAACCGACAACGTTTCTTCAAGCACGCCCACAACGAGCGAGCCTACTGTTTCTGACGTTTCTAGCAACGATAATACAAGCAGCAAACAAGAGGAGAATTCATCTGTGTCAACACCAGTAGTAGAAGAAAGCATATACTATCTAAACAATGAAAAATCATTCGAAAAAGTAAAGCTAAACGGTCGATGCGACAAGACCGATTACGGCGTAGCTTTAAATATGTCGGCAAGCGCTATTGAGTTTAACACCAACAGTAGCTCGGTGTTGTTAGAAATCAATGCCGACCTTGGCCTTTATTACACGGTAGTAGTTGACGGCAAGGTTACAATGGACCACAAGCCGATAGAGGTTAGCGGCACCGATTATTTGGCGATAGCTCGCGGTCTTTCTGATGGCACACATAATATTAAATTCATTCGCGACTGTGAAGCGCGTGGCAGCCTTGAATTTATTGTGGTTAATATTCAACTTGACGAAGGCTCAAAACTACTTAACAAAGATGCCGACAAACAGGTAATAGAATTTTTGGGCGACTCGCTCACGAGTGGTTATGGTAATCTTATAACCGGATCTGCGAATGCGAGCGACCTAAAAAACCAAAGCGCAACAAAAGCGTACTCTTATCTACTTGCAAATAAGCTAGGTATGGATTACAGAATCGTATCTATGAGCGGTATTGCTCTTGGTAAGCGAGAGGGTTATCCAACCTTCCCAGAGTTTTATGCGCTAGAGAGTTATCACCTAGATAAAGAAAAGAAATATACCTCGTCAAATCCTGCCGACGTTGACGTGGTTGTGGTAAATCTTGGTACAAATGATGCCAGCGATAAACTCTATAACGAGAAAGATCCACAAAGTGTTAAAAACTACGGCAAGCGTTATGCCGACCTTATAACTAACAACGGTTACAAAAAGGACGTAAAGATAGTGTTTGTATCGGGTGTTTGTTGGTGTCATACCCAAACTGCCGCATATAACGAGGCAATTGCCGAACTTAAAGCGCGTGGTTATAATAATACGTACACCATCGATATTCGCACAATGCAATCGGGCGGCGGCGGTCATCCATCTGCCGAAGAACACAAGGAAGTTGCCGACACACTTTACAAATTCTTTAAAGATAATAAAATAGCATAAAACACAAACTCTGTGCATATTATGCACAGAGTTTTGCATATTTATTCAAAAGGCTTGACAAGTTATATACTTATATATATAATATGTAAATACTTAAAATAAAAGAGGTTTATAAAAAATGGCAAAAATGTGGACAGGCGTTACTGACGGCGTTACCGACAGTATTGCTGACGATTTTAATTCTTCTATACATTTTGACTCCAGAATGTATGCTCACGATATAAAAGGCAGCATGGCGCACGCTATGATGCTATCCCTCTGCGGAATTATTGCCGAGGACGAGGCAAACACCATTATTGCAGGTCTTGAGGGCATTCTTGCCGACTTGCAAAGCGGTAAGTTAGAGTTTGATATGTCTGCCGAAGATATACACATGTTTGTTGAGCAAGAGCTTACTGCGCGTATTGGCGACGTTGGTAAAAAGTTGCACACCGCTCGTAGCCGTAACGACCAGGTAGCGCTTGATATAAGAATGTATTTGCGTGACGAAATCGATGAAATCACCGCTCTTTTAAAGGGTTTGGTAGAGGTTCTTTGCGACAAGGCAGGCGAGCACAAGGCAAGCATTATGTCGGGTTATACCCACCTACAACGCGCACAACCCATTACCTTTGGTCACCACTTGATGGCGTACGCTATGATGCTGCTTCGCGATATTGACCGTCTTTCTGACTGCAAAAAGCGCATGAATATGTCACCTATCGGCTGCTGCGCATTGGCGGGCACTACATATAACACCGACCGCCGTTTTGAAGCAGAAAAACTTGGTTTTGACGGTATTTGTATGAACTCACTCGACGGCGTATCTGACCGTGATTTTTGCGTAGAACTTATGTCGGCTATATCACTTATTATGGTGCATCTTTCTCGTTTTTCAGAGGAGATTATCTTGTGGTCTAGCTGGGAATTTAAGTTTATTGAGCTTTCTAGCAACTACACGACAGGCTCATCAATTATGCCGCAAAAGCGCAATCCCGATATGGCAGAGCTAGTACGTGGTAAAACCGGTAGAGTATATGGCGATTTGCTGGGACTTCTCACCACACTTAAGGGCTTGCCACTAGCGTATAACAAAGATATGCAAGAGGACAAAGAGGGTGTATTTGACGCTTGCGACACAGTAAAAATGTGCCTTAAAGTATTTACACCAATGATCGCTACAATGAGCGTGATAACTGACAATATGAAAAAAGCTGCTGGCGAGGGCTTTATAAACGCGACCGACCTTGCGGACTACCTTGTTAAAAAGGGTATGCCTTTCCGTACCGCTTATAAGATTTCGGGTCAACTTGTAGCACTCTGTATGCAAAAGAAAACAGTACTCGAGGACTTACCACTCGAAGAGTACAAGCAATTTAGCGAACTCTTTGACGAGGAACTTTACGATGCAGTAAACCTTGAAAACTGTGTAAAACGCCGTATTTCCGAAGGCGGCACCTCGGTAGAATCGGTCGAAAAACAAATTGAGTTTGTAAAGGGACAACTAAAACAAGGGGAGAAGAACAAATGAAAAGAATTCTTGCATTACTTGTTGCGATGTTTATGATTTTTGCATTAACTGCTTGTGATGAAGAAGAAAGTGTTTCCACAGGCGAAAGCACGGGAGAAACTACAAGCGCAATAGAAAGCGCTGATAAAACAGAGGACAGCGCACAAAGCTCAACCGAGGACAAAACTGAGGATGCAGAAAGCGAAGAAACCACAGAAAATACAGCGAGCGACAACACCGCATCCACAAATGGCAACGACAAATATGGCTCTGTAGGTATGACAAATGCGTATGTTGATAACAGACAACCTGGGGTGCAAGACTCCTTTGTTGCTACACCTCCTAAATACACAAAAGACGAGTTTGTAGCAAAGATAATGGCGTACATCAACAATACCGACCCCACCGAAAGTTATCTTTACGGGGAGTCAGATAAAATACCAAAAGACGAGAAAAAATATGTAGAACAATATAATATAAAGGATTTCAATGAAAAGCATGAATTTAATTTATTCCTGCACAAAACAAATTCTTGCGAAGGTAATTGGGTAACAATTGAAAAATGGGACTATCAATTTACTGACCAGGTTGTATATCAAATCAGTTTGAATTATACAATTGCCTGCAACACCTTGGCAGAAGTCATTGCTTATGCGAAAAACGACGCTTATCGCTTGGCTCCGTTTTGTGAACTTTCTTCCTCGCAGGTTAGCTATGCTTTGTTAAAACAGGGCTTTCCCAAGACGACAGCTGTTTCTAAACTCACAGATACCGATTTTGAAAAACTTGCCAACGGCGAATATAAAACAATTATGTCTAATGTTGAAGCTGGTGTAGCCGATGATTATTCCTGCCATTTTAGTACAGAAATCAGTCAGTTGCAAAATGGACAGTATGAGTATTGTGCACTAGTTTCTCTTCAAATTAGAAATCAATAATCATACAAAAAAGAGGAATGGTTCTATGACCGTTCCTCTTTTTTATAAAACCAATTACTCAAATTGATCCATAAACGCTTGATTTACTAGGTTTGATAGATTTTGCATAGTGTCGGCATCAACCTTTACAACCTCGCGGTCGTAGGTTATAAGACCGTTGGTTTCGTTCTCTACGTCGCTGATTTGTGTTAGCACAGTAGCGCAAAGACCGTTTTTGATATTGGGAATAACCTCGTCAAGATATAGCGATTTAATCGCCTCTAGGAATTTTTCTTTGTCGTCAAAAAAGCGATAACCGTAGGTTTTGTTTTGGTTAAAGGCGTGCTCCATTATTTTGTAGGAGTAACCGCCAAACTCCGATAAAACCAAGGGACGAGAGCCGTCGGATTTTAACTTTAGCTTTTTAAAATACACGTGCTCGCTTTTTACGTCGCTAAGCTTTTCGGTAAACCAACCGGACGTTGCGTCCCACACGCGAGAGGGGTCTAGCGTTTTAAGCACAGTATAGATGCGGTCGGCATCGTACTGCCCCCAACCCTCGTTAAATATGGTGTAGTAGCACACGCAAGGGTGGTTTTGCAAAAGTGCGATTGTTTCTTTACTAGACTGTTCAAAATGCTCGCGGCGGTATTTTGACGCGCGGTGGGTAATGCCTTTTTTAAGTCCTATGGTAGGGAGCGCTGTGTCGATAAAAAAGTTGTATTTACCGCTATTTACCATATCTTGAAAAACAATCATACCGTATTTATCACAGTAATAGTAAAAAATATCCGGCTCGATTTTAATGTGCTTTCTAAGCATATTAAAGCCTAAATCTTTAGCAAGCATAATATCTTTTTTATATTCGTCTGCGCTACGGGGAGTGTAGATGCCGTCTTGATAATAGCCTTGGTCTAAAAGTCCGTTAAAGAAATACGGCTTTCCGTTAAGACAAATAAACGCTTTGTCGCCGATTTTTTTAATTTCTATATCTCTAAGCGCAAAATAAGAGTTTATATGGTCGTGCCCACTTATTAGTTCAAAATAATAAAGATGGGGATTTTCGGGCGACCACATAATAGCGTCTTTAACGTCTATTTCAAACTCGCTGCCGTTAAAGGTGTAACTATCGTCACCAATTATAATAGTTTTAGTATCTTCGCCACCGCAAACTGTAAATTTAACGTGGTTATTATTTGTTTTGATAGATATATTTTCAACATATTTTTGACAAACGCTTTCAATCCACACAGTTTGCCAAATACCGCTTATTGGGGTGTACCACATACCACCGCGTTTTTTACGTTGCTTACCGTAAGCAAGTTCTAGGTCAAGCTTATCGGTAACGGTTACAGTAATGGTGTTTTCGCCTTCGAGTATAAGACTTGTTATATCAAACGAAAAGGGTAGATAGCCGCCAATATGCTCACCGACTGATAGGTCGTTGATTTTAACCTCGGCTATTTGGTCAACTGCACCAAAGTGCAAAATAATATGGTTTTTGATAAAGTCGGGTTCAAACGAAAACGTTTTTGTGTAAACGTATTGCTCGTCATTTTCTAGCGGTCTTTTAATGCCCGATAACTCTGATTCTGGCGGGTAGGGCACTGTTATTGTGCCAACAGGCGATAAAACGTCGTTTTTTAGCACCGACAAATTCCACTCGCCGTTTAGGTTAAAATAAGAATCGCGTTTAAACTGTGGACGAGGGTACTCACCCCAAGGTGTATTTGCAAATTTTGTATCAGTCATTTTTTACTTTTGATTCTCCTTTGACAAAAAGCGAAATAAATGCGAAGGTAATAACAATCACAACAAGAGCTGCGAGGAATATATTTTCATTAGGTAAGAACGAATACGTACCATCGTTGTTTGCGATCATTTCGGCATTTTTAAGCACTACTTTACCAATGTACGGGCCGATGATTCCGGGGATTAAAACCTGTGAAAAAATACGCGCGCCCTGGAACATACCTGCTTTGCCTGTGGGTATTAGGTCACGAATCTTTGCGCCAAATACCGTCATTCCCGAGAGATAGCCGCACATCATAAGAAGTGAACCTATGAATACTAGCATTTGATTTCTGAATAGATAAAGTAATACGTAGCCTATAATTAGCCAAATTAGTGCGATAAAAGACGAGAATTTTACTCCACGTTTATCGTAAACCTTACCCCAGAAAAATGTAACTACCGACGCTATAATAATTGCCGGCGCCATAATAAATACGTAATCTGCCATTTGAAGTGTTTTTTCGTAATAGATTATGAGGTAGGGCATAAATATTTGAATAGAAATATTAAAAATAGTAAACGCAAGCAAATATAAATATAGCGATTTATTTTTTATTACAGTTTTTGGTAAGAAACCATGAAAAACGTTTGACCAATAATTTTCACCCTGCTTTACAGTGCGGCTGTCGTCAATAATAAATATTCCCAATATACCGATTAGCGTTACAACAACACCGATAATGGTGAAAATAACCGTCCAAGAGGCAGATTTATCAAGGTCAAATGCCATAAATCCGCCAAAAACAACCAATATAGAAACAAGCGGCATCATCGCGTTAACACCTTCGGCGGCGCCGCGTTTTGAACTTTCGGTATTGTCGGTAAGCCACGCGTTAAATGCGGCATCGTTTGCGCTAGAGCCAAAGAAGGTCATAACACAGTCAAATATAATAACCAAATTAGCGCCAACCGCCGCTGCCGAAACCGCGGTAGGGAATAGCGCGTTTATTACGTCCATTCTTATAAAAGCAAACGACAAAATTGATATGCCCCACAATATGTAGCCGCCGCAAATAAACATCTTTCTTTTGCCAATCTTATCAGACAATGCACCTATTAGTATGGTAGTAACCGTTGCGGCGATCGCGCTTGCCGATACCATGGTTGCAATGTTTTCGCTCGTTGCGTTAAACATTTTGTAGATAAATACGTTAAGGTACATATTTTCTACAACCCAAGCAATTTGACCTACAAGGCTAAACAAAGTAAGGACTAGCCAAAATTTTGAATATGATTTCTCTTTCATACTGCACCTCTATAATAAATTAAAAACAAAGCCTACTCATGCGGAGTAGGCCAGGAATTATTTTTGCAAATATTTTTTAATCGCGTTAAATGATTCGTCGCTTATGTGATGCTCTATTTTACAAGCGTCATCTACCGCTGTTTCTTCGCTAACACCAAGTGAGATTAAAAACTCTGACAAAACAGTGTGGCGTTGATACATTTTTTCGGCTATTTCGCGACCTGCGTCGGTAAGGGTTAGATAACCGTTTTTGTCGGCTTCGACAAACCCACCCTTTTTAAGCAGACTCATAGCGCGGCTAACACTAGGTTTTGAGTAACCTAAATGCTCGCAAACGTCAATAGAGCGCACGTTGCCCATTCGCTTATTTAACACGTATATAGACTCAATATACATTTCGCCCGATTCCTGCAAACGCATAAAAACACCTCTTTTATATAAATATATATTAACACATTAATAAAAAAATTGCAAGTATGGGCGTTTTGCGGACGAGCATTGCTCGTCCCTACAAAATAAACAAGAGACATATCGTAGGGGCGACCCGTGGTCGTCCGTTAATTTTTATAATATAATATTTGAAAAACTTGTAAAAAAGTGCTTGACAAATTGTGGTAAAAGGTGTAATATAACCTGTGGTTAGCAAAGACTAACCGTTATTTTGTGAATTTGAGTTAGCATAGGCTAACCGAAAGAAAACGAGGTGAAACAAATGAATTTAACCAATGCAGAAGTGGGCAAAGAATATACTGTGAAAAATATAATAACTTTTGACGATGAGTTAGATGCGTTTTTGTTTTCACTGGGGCTTTATAGTGGCGAGCCTATAACGGTTGTGTCAAGAAAGAAAAAGACCTGTATGGTGTCTATAAAAGATAGCAGATATTGTATAGATAGCGCTCTTTGTGAGGCAATAGAAATTATCGAATAAAAATTTTTACGATATGGTTAGCGCAGACTAACTTTGGAGGATGAATATATGAGAATTGCTTTAACCGGCAATCCAAACAGCGGTAAAACAACAATGTTCAACGCGCTTACCGGTTCTAACGAAAGGGTAGGTAACTGGGCAGGCGTTACGGTAGATAAAAAAGAAGGACATCTAAAAAAAGCTTTTTATGATGGTGATGAAAAGCTTGTAGTGGTTGACCTTCCTGGTGCTTATTCTATGTCGCCGTTTACCAGTGAAGAGTGCGTTACAAAAGAGTATGTAATAAATGAAACACCCGACGTTATTATAAATATTGTCGACGCTACAAATCTTAGTCGTAGCTTGTTTTTTACCACTCAACTTTTAGAACTAAAAATTCCTATGGTTGTGGCGCTTAATAAAAGCGATATTAACGACAAAAAGAAAACCGTAATCGACGTCAGTTTGCTTTCGCAAAAGCTTTCATGCCCAGTTGTAGAAACTATTTCTACCTCGTCAGACGGACTTGAAAAAGTTATCGAAACTGCTGTTGCACAAATCGGCAAGCCGCAGTCAGCGCCTTACGTTCAAGACGAAATTGACCAGAGTGATAAAGAGGCGGTAATTTCTGCCGACCGCAAACGATTTGAATTTGTAAAAAATATTGTACGCTCGGTAGAAACGCGCGAAGTACTTACAAAAGATAAAAATTTTGGTGACAAGATAGACGCTTTTTTAACTAATAAATGGCTTGGTATTCCGATTTTTGCGGTTGTTATGTTTTTGGTGTTCCAGATATCGCAGGTTTGGGTTGGCACACCTATTGCAGACGTGCTTGTCGGCTGGATCGAAAGTTTTCAAGAGTGGGTAGCGGGATTTATTACTAGTCCTTTATTGTCGGCAATTGTTGTTGACGGTATCATCGGCGGCGTTGGCGCGGTTGTGGGATTTTTGCCACTTGTAATGGTTATGTATTTCCTAATAGCACTTTTGGAAGATTGCGGTTATATGTCACGCGTGGCGGTTGTGCTTGATCCAATTTTTAAAAAGGTTGGGCTTTCGGGCAAATCGGTAATTCCGTTTGTTATGACTGTCGGTTGTGCAGTGCCGGGTATTATGGCGAGCCGCACCATTCGTAACGAGCGTGAGCGCAGAGCCACCGCAATGCTTGCTCCATTTATGCCTTGTGGCGCAAAGATTCCCGTTATAGCGCTTTTTGCGGGCGCATTCTTTAACGATGCGGGTTGGGTTAGCACGGTTTGTTATTTGTCGGGCATAATACTCATATTCTTTGGCGCGTTACTTGTAAATATGATTACAGGCAATAGCCGTAAAAAGTCATACTTTATTATCGAGATTCCCGAATATAAAATTCCGTCTTTTTGGGGTGCGTTTAAGTCAATGTGTTCCCGCGGTTGGGAATATATTGTAAAAGCGGCTACTATTATCTTGCTTTGCAATATGGCGGTTCAACTTATGCAAAGCTTTACTTGGAAATTTACCGAGGTTGCCACTGCAGACGAGTCTATACTTGCCGCTATTGCTTCTCCAATCGCGTATTTGTTAGTTCCCGTAGTTGGCGTGCTTTCTTGGCAACTTGCAGCAGCGGCAGTTAGCGGATTTATAGCAAAAGAAAACGTTGTAGGCACGTTGGCGGTTTGTTTTTCGATAACCAAGTTTATCGACACCGAGGAATTAGCACTCGTTAGTGGCTCTAGCGAGGTTGCGGCTGCAATGGGACTTACAAAAGCGGCGGCGCTTGCGTATCTAATGTTTAATTTATTTACTCCACCTTGCTTTGCGGCAATCGGCGCAATGAGATCCGAAATGAAGAGCGCCAAGTGGCTTTGGGGCGGCATTGGTTTGCAACTGGGTATAGGCTACACAGTATCGTTCTTTGTTTATCAAATCGGCACTCTTATCGCAAGCGGAAGTCTTGGTATAGGTTTTATACCCGGACTTGTAGCGGTTGTGATAATGGTAGTTTTTGTGGCGTTGTTAATTCTAAATACTAATAAAAAGTTAAAAGTAGCAAAGCAAAAATCTTAATTTATGGTGATTTTATGAAACTTGGGGACTACGTAATATTAGGAATTGTAACAATGATAGTAGTTGCAGTTATAACCTATATTATAAGGCAAAAGAAAAAAGGCGTTAAGTGCATTGGTTGCCCTCACGGAAAAAGTTGTAGTAATTGTAACTGTAAAAATAAATAACGAGTTTTAATTTCCTGCAACTTTTATTTTAGTTGTAGGAAATTTTATTTTAATAATATTTGATTTATTCATAAATATATGGTAAAATTGTATATATAAATTACATATACATAGGAGGTGCAACAAAATGAAACCAAAAGTTAAAAATGTGCGTGGTATACCGTTTCCGACCCACATAATGTATTCTATGATTTCGCTTATCGTGCAAATCATGGTATTTGCTCTTGCTTTATACGGTTTAGAAGAACATTATTTTTGGGTTACGTTAGTTTCTAGAACTCTCGCTTTTGTTACAGTATTTTATATTATAAACAAAAGCGGCAAGTCAAGTTATAAAATACTTTGGATAATCTTCATTTTGGTAGCACCTATATTTGGCGTAGTAGCGTATGCGTTGCTTGGTGGTGGACGTGTTATGCCACACGTTAAAAAGCGAATGCACAAATGCCAAAAGAAATATATTGAAAAACTACCCGACGATACCGACATTCGTGAAAGTTTGCGTTATAGTGAGGGACTTAACTCTCGTCAGGCAGATTATTTAACGCTTGAGTCGGGTTATCCGCTTTATAAAAATTCATCATCAGAATTTTTAGCTCCGGGCGAGGTGTTTTTTCCTAGATTTTTGGAAGAACTTCAAAAAGCGCAAAAATATATTTATATCGAGTTCTTTATTCTTGCCGAAGGTAAAATGTGGTCATCGATATACGAGATACTTGAACGCAAAGCGCGTGAAGGTGTGGAAATCAAGGTTATATTTGATGACTTTGGTTCTATTAAACGTCAAAACAGAAGCTTTATAAAGCGACTTCGCAGACGTGGTATTCAAGTAGCGGTATTTAACAAAATTCGTCCTTCGATAGACGTTTTTATGAATAATCGTAACCATAGAAAAATAGTGGTTATTGATGGTGAAGTGGCAGTTACCGGTGGTATAAATATTGGTGACGAATATATAAACAAAATTGACCGCTTTGGCTATTGGATGGATTGCGCGGTAATTATTAAGGGTGACGCAGTAAAGAGCTTTTTGGCAATGTTTTGCAGTATGTGGGAATTTACAACGCGCAAGCCTATCGATATGTTAGCCCACGTATCTAAAGAAAAATCGTTTGAAAAAGGTTTTATGTTGCCGTATGCCGACGATCCGCTTAGTAACAAAAATCACGGCGAAGGAATTTATATGCAAATAATAAATTCTGCGCAGCGATACGTTTATATTACTACGCCGTATTTGATAATCGATAATTCCATGAAAGAATGTCTGCGCCTTGCAGCAAAGTCTGGCATAGACGTGCGAATTATCACACCACACGTTCCTGATAAGTGGTACGTTCATCCGGTTACACAATATAACTATTACGATTTGTTAGAAGCGGGTGTTCGTATCTATGAATACACACCGGGATTTATTCATTCAAAGTTATTTGTATCTGATGACAAGGTTGCAACAGTAGGTACAATCAATATGGATTATCGCAGCTTTATAATGCACTTTGAGTGCGGTGTATGGATGTGCGATAATAAAACCGTATTTGATATAAAAGAACATTTCAACACACTTCTTTTGCAGTGTGAGGAAATGACGCTTCGCAAAATGAAGAAATCAACTATCTTTACAAGACTAAAACGTGCAATTTTACACTTTTTTGCGCCGTTTATGTAAAAAACACTTGACATTTGATGAAAAAAAGTGGATTATTAAGTAGGAGTATAAATTTTTAGGAGGTATTTCATAATGAAAGGATTTTTTAAATTTGTAGGTGCTGTAGTAGCTATCTTTGCGGCTGTTGTTGGTCTACTCATGATTTTTGACCGAGTAACACAAAAGAATAGAGTTAAAGACGGTTATCTCGAGTGTGAAGTGCCTGGCGTAGAAGATATTGAAGATTAATTTTTTAGCAGTATGACAAGTTGAGTTGTCATACTGCTTTTTTTGTTGTCATAATATATGCAATTCTAGAATACATTTAAGTAAAAGTGTTTTTGGAGTGGTATATAGATGGAACATAAAATTTTAAAAACGAGTATATTTAGCCTTGATACAATTTTTTGCGGTTCGGCAGAACAGGCGATTGATATAGACTTTACTTTGCCGGATTATTATGTAGATATATCTAAGATTCTAAAATGTAGAGCCGTATCACGAATATCGTCTAAAAGCATTAATGGTGATCGTGTTTTAGTAGAGGGATGCGTTACGATAACGGTAATTTATTGTGGAAATGACAACACTATTAGCTCTTATGAGCATCAATATCCTTTTTCAAAAAGCATTGAAACAGGGGTTGATTTAGATGGTTGTATCTTAAACGCAAAAACAAAGTGCGAATACATAAACTGTCGCGCTATAACGAGTAGAAAAATCGACGTTCACGGAGCGGTAGGAATATACGTTAAACTTATGCGACGAAGTCGTGCTGATATAATATCTGATTTTGATGATGATAACCTAGAACTTTTACGCGGGACGGTGCCGGCTACAATTCCGTTGGGTTGCGCTGAAAAGTATTTAAACATAGAGGAAGAAATAGAACTAGGCTCGGGTCAACCAGATATAGGCTGTATCATAAGATATGACGCAGATGCTACTATAACCGATAGTAAAATTATGGCCGGCAAGTCGGTGGTAAAAGGACAGTTGAACGTAAAATTGCTATATTCGCCCGAAAATGAAAATACGCCACAAATCGTGAGATATCAGTTGCCTTTTAGTCAATTGATAGAAGTTGATGGTATAGGTGATGGTTGCGATTGCGATTCGAGCGTTGGTATTGCGCAACTAGAAATAAAACCTAGAATATCGGCGTCGGGCGAGTGTAGACAACTGTTGCTTTCGGCAAAACTACTTATTACAAGCGAGTGTTGTTGCAACAACGACGTAGAGGTAATACTAGACGCGTATTCACGCAAATTTGAGGCAAACGTAGATAAAAACGAAGTGTGTATCAATAAGATTTATGAAAACGTAAATCAAAACTTTAATTGTAAAAGAGAATTCGATTTTTCAGAAGGAAGTTTGTGTTCGGTTTTAGATATGTGGTGCGAGGTAGGCTCTGCCAACGTTAAATTTGAAGAAAATATGATGCGTGTTTTTGGTAACGTAATAGCATATATTATAGCAAATGATTGTGATGAAACTCCTGTATTTTATGAAAAAGAAATTGAATTCGAGTTTTGTCATCCTATGAATATAGACGGTGAGTTTACGTCCTTGCCACAAATTACGGTAATGGGAGCAAACTATATGCTGTCGGGTGACAACTCAATGGAAATTAGGGTGGAACTTAACGTTGCGGCCGCGATTTATAGATGTAGTAACGTGTCGTTAATTACCAATATAAATATTGATGATGCAAAGTTGTGCGATAAAGATAATAGGGGAGCTATGACTATTTATTATGCCACAGAGGGCGAAAAAGTATGGGACATAGCAAAAAAATATTGTGCTAAAGTAGATGAAATCAAGCAAATGAACGAGTTGACTCAAGACGTTATAACTGGCGATAAAATGATTTTGATTTCTAATAGTTAAAATAAAAACACCGCGTTTGCAAACAAGTCAAATGCGGCGTTTTATATTTCTTGACAGTTTTGTTTATTTGGTGTAAAATTATAATGTATCTTTATGTAAAGAGGGTTAATATGAGAGAAAATAAAAAGTCTAAATTTTCTATTAGTCGTGGAACGGTAGCTAAAATTTTGCTTGTCATGTACGACGCCTTTGTTGTAAATATTTCTTATTTCTTTGCGCTCTGGTTTAGATATGATTGTAATTTTAATGAATTGATCAATGGTTCCAGCAGTGTAACCGATGCTCCGGATCATTTCAATGCGTGGCTTATGTTCATACCAATAAACACGATTTTTTGCTTAATTGTTTTCAAGGTATTTAAGCTATATCACAGTGTGTGGACGTTTGCGTCATATAGAGAATTTTTTAACGTTCTGTATTCATCAGCAATCACTGCACTGATTCATACGGTTGCTATAACGTTAATCTTTAAACGAATGCCAGTAACCTATTATTTTTCGGGCGCTCTTATACAATTTATATTGATATTAGCGGTTAGATTTTCTTACCGTTTTATATTGCTTGAGCGTAGTCGACGTAATGTGGCTAATTCTAAAAAGGCGTCACGCGTTATGCTAGTCGGCGCAGGCGCTGCGGGCAGAATGATTTTGCACGATATGAATCTTGCTACCGAATCAAAAGATAAGGTAGTTTGCCTTATTGATGATAATCCACACAAAATCGGTAAATATATTGATGGTTTGGCAATATCGGGTAATCGATATGATATTCCTGCTATGGTACAAAAACTTAATATCGATAAAATTTATATAACCATACCAACCATTAAGCCGGTCGACAAACGTGAGATTTTGGATATATGTAAAGAAACTGATTGCGAACTTAAAATATTGCCTGATATTTATGAGTTGCAAGATAGTAACGTAGGCAAGAACACACTTGTAGACGTAGATATCGAAGACTTGCTAGGTCGTGATCCTATTGTTGTAGATATGGACGAAATCTTCACCTTCTTACAAGATAAGACCATTCTTGTAACCGGTGGCGGTGGCTCAATAGGTAGCGAGCTTTGTCGACAAATTGCCGATCATAACCCACGTAAACTTATAATTTTTGATATATATGAAAATAATGCTTACGATATAGAGCAAGAACTTCGTGAGAATCACCCCGAACTTGATTTGGAGGTTCTTATTGGCTCTGTTAGAGATAGCCGTAAGATTTTTGACCTTTTTGCAAAATATAAACCCGAGGTTGTTTATCATGCGGCGGCTCACAAGCATGTTCCTTTGATGGAGCACAGTCCACAAGAAGCAATAAAAAATAACGCTCTTGGTACATATAAAACTGCTTACGCAGCGGCACTTAACGGTTGCGAGCGTTTTGTTTTAATTAGTACCGACAAGGCGGTTAACCCAACCAATATTATGGGCGCTAGTAAACGACTTTGTGAAATGATAATACAGTCGTTTGACAAGCTTATAAAAGAAGATAAACTTGATATTATGCGTCCGCTGTATGAGCATGACGATAGCTTGGTTGAAGATAGATTTATTCACAGTGGATCTAACGTTAAAACCGAGTTTGTTGCCGTTCGTTTTGGTAATGTACTAGGATCTAACGGTTCGGTAGTTCCCGTATTTAAAAAGCAGATTGCCAAAGGCGGTCCTGTTAAGGTAACTCACCCTGATATTATTCGTTATTTTATGACAATTCCAGAGGCGGTTAGTCTTGTTTTGCAGGCGGGCACTTATGCTGCCGGTGGCGAGATTTTTGTGCTTGATATGGGTGCTCCCGTAAAGATAGATACGCTAGCAAGAAATCTTATAAGACTTTCAGGATTTAAGCCTGACGTTGATATCAAGATTGAATATACTGGTCTTCGTCCCGGTGAAAAGCTCTTTGAAGAGCGTTTGATGGAAACAGAAGGCTTGCGCACAACGCCGAATAAGCTTATAAGTATTTGTAATCCTACCGACTTTGAGGCGGACAAGTTGTTTAAAAACATCGAAGAACTTATGCATATATGTTACGAAAAGCCCGAAACGGTGAAGGCTTACGTTGAGTCTATTGTTCCTACCTATCATCCTGCGGGTGAACATGGAACAGAAGAAAAACCAAAAGCATACGAAGAACAGCTTGCGGCGATGGCAACTAAATAAAATATAAACCCCACAAACTTTATCGTTTGTGGGGTTTGTTTTTTAATCAAAAAAATCTTTAATTTTTTCAAAGAAAGACTTTTGCTTTTTGTAGTTTTCTTCACCGGTTGCGGTGTCAAATTCTTTGAGCTTTTCTTTTTGCTCTTTTGATAAATCACGTGGTACTTCAACCACGATTTTAACGTATTGGTCGCCACGACCAGAGTAGTTAAGACGCTGAATACCTTTGCCTTTAAGCTTAAATTCGTCACCAGGCTGCGTGCCTTCGTGAATGGTGAATTTAACTTTACCGTCAAGGGTTGGTACGGTGATTTCATCGCCGAGTGCTGCTTGTGCAAACGTAATTGGAATTTCGCAATAAACGTCGTAACCATCACGTTCAAAAATAGGGTGGGGGCGTACGTTTACGCTAACGCGCAAGTTGCCCGAAGGACCACCGTTTACACCTGCGTCACCGCCACCGCGTACCGATATGATTTGACCGTCGTCAATACCGGCAGGAATGTTAATTTCTTTTTCGACCGTATGACGTATTCTGCCTTTGCCGGCACAGGTATGACAAGGCTTATCAATAACCTTACCCGAGCCGTGACAATGGTTACACACGGTTTGTGTTTGAATTTGACCAAACGGTGTGCGTTGAACACTGCTAACCTGACCGCTACCATGACAAACAGGGCAGGTTTTTGCACTGCTGCCTTTTTCACAACCTGTGCCGCCGCAATCAGAACAGTTATCAATTTTGGTTACTTTAATGGTTTTTGTGCAACCTTTTGCTGCCTCTTCAAAACTAAGGTTTACCGAAGCCGACGCATCGTTGCCAGGTCTTGGAGCGTTTGGATTAGATCTTCGGCTACCGCCGCCAAAACCACCAAAGCCGCCGCCAAACATGCTGCCTAAAATATCGCCAAGGTCACCAAAATCACCAAAGCCGCCAAAACCGCCGCCATAAGCGCCACCACCCGCGTTAAAGTTTGGATCAACGCCTGCGTGACCAAACTGGTCGTAGCGAGCACGCTTTTCGGAGTTAGAAAGAATTTCGTAAGCTTCGTTTACTTCTTTAAAATTCTTTTCGGCTACCTTATCGTCTGGATTAAGGTCGGGGTGATATTTTTTAGCAAGTTTTCTGTACGCTTTTTTTAGTTCGTCGTCAGATGCTGATTTATCAACACCCAAGACTTCGTAATAATCTCTTTTATCTTCTGCCACAGATATTCTCCTAAAATTTATGTACGGTGCGGCCGTATTTAGCCGCACCATAACATAAAATCAATTATTTGTTGTCGTCAACGTCGGTGAAGTCTGCTTCGTAAACGTTGTCATCAGCTGGTGCGCCTGTTTCTGCGCCGCCTGCAGCCTGCTGTGCTTCAGCCGCTGCTTTATAAATCTTTTCGCTGATTGCGTAAATTTCTTTTTGAAGTTCTTCTTGCTTAGCTTTAATAGCATCGATATCTTCGCCCTTGAGAGCTTCTTTAAGAGCTTCTTTAGCGGTTTCGATCTTTGCTTTTTCATCGTCAGAAAGCTTGTCGCCAAAGTCAGCAACAGTCTTTTCGGTCTGATAAATCATTTGGTCAGCGTTGTTGCGAACGTCAACAGCTTCGCGACGCTTTTTGTCTTCTGCTGCATATTCTTCAGCTTCTTTTACTGCCTTATCAATATCGTCTTTTGACATATTGGTGCTAGCAGTAATAGTGATATCGTTTTCTTTGCCTGTACCCTTATCTTTAGCAGATACGTGAACGATACCGTTAGCGTCGATGTCAAAGGTTACTTCGATCTGCGGGATACCGCGTGGAGCAGGAGCGATGCCGTCGAGGTGGAATACACCAAGAGTCTTGTTGTCGCGTGCAAATTCACGTTCACCCTGAAGTACGTGTACTTCAACAGATGTTTGACCGTCAGCAGCGGTAGAGAAGATTTGGCTTTTTTTGGTAGGGATTGTTGTGTTACGCTCGATAACCTTTGTAGAGATACCGCCCATTGTTTCGATACCGAGTGAGAGAGGAGCAACGTCGAGAAGGAGAAGGCCCTTAACGTCGCCACCCAAAACGCCTGCTTGAAGTGCAGCGCCAAGTGCTACGCATTCGTCTGGGTTGATACCCTTAAATGGCTCTTTGCCCATGAAGTTCTTAACTGCTTCTTGAACTGCAGGAATTCTTGAAGAACCACCAACCATCAAAACTTTGTTGATTTCGTTCTTGTCAAGACCTGAGTCAGCGATAGCCTGGCGAACAGGAACCATTGTAGCTTCTACGAGGTCAGCAGTAAGTTCGTTGAACTTAGCGCGGGTAAGGGTTGTTTCAAAGTGCTTAGGACCGGTTTGGTCAGCAGTAATGAAAGGAAGGTTGATATCAGCAGTTGTCATACCGGAAAGGTCGATTTTTGCCTTTTCTGCTGCTTCCTTAACACGCTGCATAGCCATCTTGTCGTTTGCAAGGTCAATGCCTTGTTCTGCTTTAAATGTGCTTACGATATAGTCCATGATGCGCTTGTCAAAGTCGTCACCACCGAGTTTGTTGTTACCAGCGGTTGCAAGAACTTCTTGAACGCCGTCGCCCATTTCGATAATAGATACGTCGAATGTACCACCACCAAGGTCATAAACCATAACCTTTTGGTCATCTTCCTTATCAATACTGTAAGCAAGAGCGGCAGCGGTAGGCTCGTTTATAATACGCTTAACTTCAAGACCTGCGATCTTACCTGCGTCTTTGGTAGCTTGACGCTGTGCGTCGGTAAAGTAAGCAGGAACAGTGATAACAGCCTCTGTAACTGTTTGACCAAGATAGCTTTCAGCGTCAGCCTTTAGTTTTTGAAGGATGATAGCAGAAACTTCTTGTGGAGTGTAGTTCTTTTCGTCAATTGCTACGGTGTAGTTTGTGCCCATTTCACGTTTGATAGAGCTGATGGTTCTGTCTGGGTTGGTGATAGCCTGACGCTTTGCAACCTGACCTACCATTCTTTCACCAGTCTTTGAAAATGCAACTACTGAAGGTGTTGTACGTGCGCCTTCTGCGTTTGCGATAACTACTGCTTCGCCGCCTTCCATAACGGCTACGCAAGAGTTTGTAGTACCTAAGTCAATACCAATAATTTTTCCCATTGTAAAAATCCTCCTAATGTGATTTATATGTTTTGTTTTTTATAAATTTAGTTTGCAACCTTTACCATAGCGGCGCGGATTACAGTGTCACCAATTTTATAGCCTTTTTGTAAAACGTCGGCAATAACGTTTTCGCCAAGTGTGTCGTCCTCTACGTGCATTACAGCTTCGTGGAAGTTTGGATCAAATTGATCGCCCGGCTTTGCAATTTCTTCTATACCTAAATTTGCGGCAATAGATTCAAACTGCTTAACAATCATTTCAATACCTTTAATATAATCGGCGCTGTCATGGTCGGCAGCAGAGGCACGGTCGATATTGTCAAGTATTGGTAAAAGATGTTTAATAAGTCCTGCTTTAGCAAACTCTGCTACAGATAGTTTTTCGCGTTCGGTACGCTTTTTGTAGTTATCAAACTCGGCAGCGGTACGCATTAACTGGTCATTTTTTGTAGCAAGCTCGGCTTTTAATGCTTCAACTTCGGCATCTTTTTTAGATTTCTTTTTTTCTTTTTTTGGTGTTTCGACAGTTTCTTCTGTCTCGGGAATTTTTGTTTCTTCGCTCATTTCTAACCCTCCTAAATGAAAGTTTGACTTTCCCTTACCTTTATTTTGTAATGTTATTATAACCCATTTTTTTCAAAAGTCAATACTTTTTGCAAAAAAACTTTGACTTTCCCTGACTTTTACAAATTATTCATAATTGTCACCTTTCGATTGACAATTAATATATTAGATGATAAAATCAGTTTAGTAAAACTATACGCTAGAGAGTAGGTAACTTTTTATGAAAAAAATATTTACAATTATTTTATCTGCGTCTATGGTCCTTGGTTTGTGCTCTTGCGCAAGCGAGCCAGATACCTCATCAAAAGACGAGGTGATAGTAGAAGAGGTTATCGTTGATCAGACTGGTAGCCAAGAAGGTAGCAAAATCGAATCAAATCAGGATGCAACTTCGTCTGAAAATACGTCTAGTACACAAAATACAAGTAGTACACCAACAACCTCAAATAATTCATCGGGTAATACTTCAACTATAGAGTCACCAATCAAAAAATACCAAAATATGTTTGTTGAAGTTGATTTGTGTGATGATATTATACGCGGTTATCTAGATGCCGATAGCACCAGACAACAATATTATTGGTTAAGTGAGTATAGTGGCACGAACTATGACCATCAAGCTATCTATTTAGATTGGTATTCAGATGGTAGTATGGAATATACCGTTCACTTCTCTGAGAAATCTGATTTTAGTAATGAGATTATTACCAAGACCAAATACAATAATATGGAAAACACCATCCTTGTTCCTGGTAAGACCTATTATTATAAGGTTACCGGTACAATCAATTCCGAGATTTTAGGCAGCGGTCAAATTAAGGTTAAGGACGCTCCTGTGCGTTGGATAGATATCGATGGTGTTGGCAACGTTCGTGATATGGGCGGTTGGAAGGCTGCAGGCGGCAAGACCGTTAAATACGGTATGCTTTATCGTGGCAGACGCCTTGAAGACGTTACCGCAGATGGTATTGCTACAATTAAGCAATTAGGACTTAAGACCGAGCTTGATATACGTTACGCAAGTCAAATGTATCAAACACCTGGTACGGGTATGAACTATCAGTTTATTGAATCACCTGGTCAGTATGACAACGTGATGACTACCAACGGTGACGTATTTAAAGCAAGTTACAGAAAACTTTTTGAACTTTTGGCAGACAAAAACAATTATCCTTTCTATGCTCACTGTAATGCGGGCGCTGACCGTACAGGTACCTACGCGTTTATTGTAAACGGACTTTTGGGCGTGTCTTATGAAGATTTGACTCGTGACTTTGAGCTTACATCATTCTCACCAACCGGTAAACGTTGGCGAGGAAAGGGTCTAGGCGGCGACTTTGGACCAGACGATGACGTTATGCAAGAAGATAGCAGTAACACAGTTGCTTGGGGTAGACTTTATAAGAAAATGATGGCTTACGGCAAAGATAAGGGTTGTACCACACTTCAAGAATCGATTGAGCACTGGCTTGTAAATTATATTGGCGTTAAACAGTCACAAATCGATAGTTTTAAGAGCATAATGCTTGAGTAAAAAAATAATGTCAGGGAATTTTTAAAAAATTCCTTGACATTTCTTTTTATATAAAGTAGAATATACAAGTCGCCAACAAATAATATGCGGGTGTGGCGGAATTGGGCGAAGCGGTTGCCGCATCCTGTGGATGATGAAGGCATACGCTGAGCTGAAGAAATAAGGAGCAATGCGACGCGCTCCAAGCGAGCAGTGCGACTATATTTCTGATGGAAAACGCGCGTAGCGCGGCTGCCCAAGATTTAACAAGTTAATATGCGGGTGTGGCGGAATTGGCAGACGCGCTAGCCTTAGGAGCTAGTGTCACCGATGTGCAGGTTCAAGTCCTGTCACCCGCACCAAAGCATTCAAACCCGAACCTTTTACCAATTGGTGAAACGTTCGGGTTTGTTGTTTTCTTAAAAGATGTTA
>JAFYLD010000015.1 GCA_017537245.1 Clostridia bacterium
GCCGAAATTAAACTTTACGTAGGCATTACGGCAAAAATTACAGTAAAGGTAACGGAGTAATTTTGTTATGAGTGATAACAACGTTATTTATGACATTAACACAACCAAACAACCCTATTCAATCAGCGCCGAGCAAGCGGTGTTGGGTTCTATGATTATTGACCCTACTTGCATTGATGAGGTTGCAGTATGTGTTAAAGAAGACTATTTTTATTTACAACAACATCAAAAAATTTATAGCGCTATTTCTTCTATGTACCAGTTTAGTCAGGTTATAGATTTTGTATCGTTGCTTGATAAACTAAAAAAAGATGGTGTTTACGACGAGGCATCGGGTAAAGAATATCTTACCCAACTTGTTCAAAAAGTACCATCAGCCGCTAACGTGCTTACATACGTAGGAATTATTCGCGAGCATTATTATCAAAGAGCGCTTATGGGTGCGGCTCAAGAGATACTTAAAGATATCAACGATAATAAAGTTGATTCGGGCAAAATGTTAGACAATGCTGAACAACGAATCTATGAAATTCGTGACGGTAGAGAAATTGGCGGTCTTACGCATATTAAAAAGGTTATATTAAACGAAACCTACGATCGCCTTACCAAAATTAATGACCCCGAAACTCGCAACGATTATATTGGTATACCATCGGGTATTGGCGAACTAGATAGAATGATTACCGGTCTTAATAAGTCTGACCTAATTATTCTTGGCGCGCGACCAGGTATGGGTAAAACGTCTTTTGCTCTTAATATCGCGCGCAACGTTGCAGTAAACGCAGGCAAAACGGTATGTTTCTTTTCACTTGAAATGTCGCGTGATCAGTTGGCGCAGAGATTGCTTTCTAGCGAAGCCGCAATCAAGAGTGAAAAATTGCGTACAGGCGATCTAGCACCTGAAGAATGGACAAGACTTCAGCAAGCGGGCGGTAATCTTTCAAAAGCCGAGTTATATCTAGACGAAAGTCCTAATATAACAGTGCCTGAAATGATGGCAAAATTGCGCCGTATGAAAAAGTGCGATTTGGTAATTATTGACTACTTGGGTCTTATGTCGTCACATTCTAAAAAGAAGAGCGAAAATCGTGTTCAAGAAGTTACCGAAATTACCCGTAGTCTAAAAATACTAGCAAAAGAATTAAAAGTTCCCGTAATCGCGTGCGCTCAGTTGTCGCGTGGTACGGAAGCAAAGGGTAAATCTCACAAACCTGCTTTGTCCGATTTGCGTGATTCGGGTTCTATCGAGCAGGATGCTGACATAGTATTGTTCCTTTATCGCGAAGCCTACTACGATGGTGAAAAGGGCGCGGATGAAGACAAAAGTGATACAACAAAATCAGAGTGTATTGTTGCTAAAAATCGTCACGGTGAAACGGGCTCTGTTCCACTTCATTGGGATGGTCAGCATACACGCTTTACATCGGTGGATGTGTTTAGATAATGTTAAAAAAAGTAATTGAAGCCTTAGCGCGATTTGATATGCTTAAAGACGTTAAGCATATCACGGTTGCACTTTCGGGCGGCGCAGATTCTATGGCGCTTTTGGACGCGCTTTTGGAAATTAAAAGCGAACTTAATATCGAAAAAATCAGCGCGGCGCATTTTAATCATCAAATTCGTGGCGATGAGGCCATGCGCGATCAAGATTTTGTAGTGAATTATTGCAAACATAAAGATATTGAATGTTTTGTTGGAAGCGCAAATGTACCGCAATATGCCAAGCAAAATAACCTAAGTCTTGAACTTGCGGCGCGCAGGTTAAGATATGATTTTTTTGAAAGCCTAAATACCGATAAAATTGCAACGGCGCACACAGCAAGCGATAATCTTGAAACAATAATTTTTAATCTTACGCGTGGCACAGCGCTTTCGGGTCTTTGCGGTATACCGCCTGTGCGTGATGGATATATTAGACCACTTATCTTTTGCACTCGCGATGATATAGAAAATTATTGCAATCAAAGACGTATACAATACGTAACCGACAGTACAAATTTATGCGACGACTATACTCGTAATAAAATACGTCATAATGTTGCGACCGTTTTAAAACAAATTAATCCTTTAGCGGAAAACGCCGTATCTAGAATGAGTTTGTCAATTCGTGAAGATGAAGATTTTATA
>JAFYLD010000016.1 GCA_017537245.1 Clostridia bacterium
AAATTGCAAAAAAGCTAGGAATTTCTCGAAGTTACGTGTCGCGTATCGAAACAGCTGCGCTTTTAAAACTTAAAAACGCTTTTTAATCAAAAAAAGAGAACCTCTAATGGTTCTCTTTTAAAATTATGCGTATACTATTTTCCATTCAACCTTTAGTCCTGCATCATCAATAGATGATAACGCAGAAACACCGATTGCAAAATCATCGCCCGACTTAACGTCAAACTCAACGTATGTACCTATGCTATCGGTTTTTAAGTAGTCTTCACCGGTATCGGTTGTATTACGTTGTTGAATAATGTAGTTCTTAGGATCAATAAGTTTATCAATGCTTAACATTGCCTTTTTTGCATCGCTAAGAATATAGAATCTAATCTTACCATCTTTGTTTGCTTTATAAGAATAGAAATAACCTTGATCATTACCCTTTTTAATGGTTGTTGTAACTTTATCACCTGCAGAATCTAATACTTTAGGATTATCTTTGCTGCCCACAGGACTAGTAAACAAAATTGTAAAGCTCTCGGTTTTTGAACCGCTATTACCAATTTGGAAATCTATTTGCGCACTAGCAAGAAGGTCAGACACAACCTCAAATGACAACACACCATTTTTTGCAGTGTATTTTACGCCATTATAAATAACGTAAGCATTAGGACTGTTAATAGTCATAATCTTATTACTAACGCGAGCAATTTTATAATACTCAACAGTGCCCGCTTTTATATCAACAGTTACTACCTTACCCTTTGAATTCGGAGCGGTAACAAGTGGGTTATCGGCACTTGAAATTGGAGTATTATCGTCAGGGTTACTGGTAGTCGGTTGTGATTCAATATAGGTTGGAGGCAAATCATCCTCTTCGCTATTACTGCTATTGCTGCTGTTATTAGAGTTACCGCCATCACCAATACTTACGATATTATTGCTAACAACTTCTTCGCTTGTAGTAGAACTACCGTAACTAGTGTTACCTTCGTCACTAGTTACGGTACTATCAACTGATTCAGCATTGTTGGTTACATCTTCTGAATTATCGGTGTTATTATAAACCGCGCTAGAACTATCAGCTACGTCATTAGATGATGAATCGCTGTCAACGACGTCACTACTACAACCTACCAAAACGCTTATAATCATAGTAAGCGCTAATATTAAAACAAATAATTTATTAAATTTCATTTATTTTACCTACTTTTTAATAATTTTAAGAAGATATTTACCAGTTTCAGCTTTTATATTTATAACAGGACTTCCGTCATAATAATATCCTTTCGGACATGATAATACGTAAAGTTTATAACCATCTGTATTAACTGGTGGAAATGTTGCAACACCCTGTTTGTTAGAGCGCGCAGTAACACTAGAAGTTTTTTGCAATTTAAGTACTACACCTTCAATTAAATTACCATCTTGGTCCGCAACAGTTACAGTAAATCTTGTTGGTTTTTTTGCTTCTTCAGTAATAGATTGTTGACTAGACGCAGCATTTGTTGCGGATTCTTCGCCACAAGCGCATATAGAAAAGCTCAACAAAATCGCCATTACTAAAGCCAAAAATCTTTTTAAATTCATTTTTTGTTGCCTACTTCTTTGTTATTTCAAAGGTGTATTCTGTAATACCGTCTTCAAGATAAATATAGTTAGTACCTACGTACTCGGTTTCGTAACCAGCTGGACAAACTGATAAAGAAATCTTGTGTTCATCGGTAATTTCTTCATCAAAAGTAGCAACACCGTTTGCATCGGCTAACGTTGGCTTACAAACGTCGGTGCAAAGTTGTACCATTACGTTTGGT
This sequence comes from Clostridia bacterium, assembly GCA_017537245.1. Taxonomy (GTDB): domain Bacteria; phylum Bacillota; class Clostridia; order Oscillospirales; family Acutalibacteraceae; genus UBA737. Next base: position 1,800 of record JAFYLD010000016.1, read on the forward strand.
ACTGGATCACCATTTTGATCAACAACTTTTACAGTAAACTTAGCAGTTTCTTCTTCAGACACTACGTCGTTATCACTTGCGGCAGGCTTGCTATTGTCGTTTGGCTTTTCTTCAGCAACTTCATCGTTGCCACATGCGCAAAAACAAAATACCATGCATAATGCAAGAATAAGAGCAATAATTTTTTTCATAAAATTCAAATCCTTTTCTTATTTAATATCTTCAAAACTTTCAACGATTTTTTGAGTATAATCATCAGCAGAAAAATATGCAAACAAACTCTCAAAAACGCCTTCTTCAATAACTGCGCCCATGTGAGAAAAAGCTACAGTACCATAACGGTCAATTACTACCGTTGTTGGAAATCCACGTATGCTAAAAGCAGTATTCCACGCTAAATCGCCCTTTATCAAAGGAAGTGATAGTTCATTTTGAACAGCATATTTTTGTATATCATTTTCTTTATCATCTGTTGGATTTATTGCCAAAACGGCAACGTCGTCGCTATATTTATCGGCAGCAGCCTGCAAATATGGAAATTCCATTTGACAAGGTCCACAATTAACGTACCAAAAATTTAGAACAATAGCTTTTTTTGACTTGAGCAATTCAGAAAAAACATACTCATTACCGTTAACGTCGGTCACAGTATAATCGCCCATTTTATCGCCTAGCGAATAACTACTTTCTGACAAAACCGAATCACCAATAAGAACGTTAGTGTCCTTGTTTTCTACGATTTCATCTGCTCCGCAAGCGGTCAAAAGCACCAAACAAACACAAAGAAATGAAGTTATAAACAATTTAAAAATCTTATTTTTCATAGGTCGTTTATTCTGCGTAACAACACATAAATAACCACGCAATTTCGTTATTTATATTTGTAAGATTTACACCGGAATCATCTTTAAACATATAACCGTTGCTTTCAGGATTCCACCAATTAGCATAATCACCACGTTGTTGAATAATATACTTTAGATCCTCTGTCAAAGGATATACGCCGTTATCTTCATCAACGTATTCAATGTACTCGAGCAAGCATTCAGAATAGCTTTCTCTCTTTATAAAGTTTTCATCTTCATCAAAGAAATATTTGCTTACACCAGAGCGATCAAGCATAGTTTTGAAGCAAGCTATATACTTACAATCCTTTGCAAGACGAACAAGTACGATAGGACCATTTTCATTATTTAGATGATAGAAACCATCCTCTTTATTCAAAACAATCTTATAGGTGTCTGTTGAAGCGGTTAAATCGAATTCTTTAATTGATAGACTTGAAGACAAAGTATATTTTTCGAGATCAACCGTCTTTTTATAGATAGTCCAAGGTTCATCCTCGATAGTTTTTATAGGATCACCAAGACGATTTATACCTATAATACAATTTTTAACACCCTTTGCAGCATCAAGACCCAAAACGTATACAGAAGTACCCGTACCATTAGTTCCGATCATTTCTGCTTTAACGTTAATGGTAAATTTATTATCCTTAACCTCGGCGGTATTATTTTCTTGCACAAAATGAGGAGCGCCATAATAACCGATGGTCACGTTAGCATCGTCACAAATAGAAAACTCATAATTACCTGCCTGTGTAGGAGCAAACAAGAAGTAATTGCGACTGTTTTCTTTGAGCTCTGCGTAAGTAGAACCGCTGTTAATATAATAAGCATCAAGTTCCTTAGAACCAACCGTAAGTTTTTCTACATTTGATTTATTAACCATTAACGATACAATAACGTCAACTTCTGTTTCCTCTGGAGTAACCTCAAGTTCAGTATCATAGTGATACTGTGTTTCTGTATCAGTAAAGTTAAGCACTATACCATACGTGCCACTCTCGAGAGTTTTAGTAGCAATACCCTTGTCGTTAACAGCCTGCATAGCAACCTGCTTGTCGCCATCCATAAACTTAACAATAATACCAGAAGTATACGGATTACCAAAAGCATCTTTAACATACACGGTATAACCCTCTTCACCCGAACCGCAACCGATTAGGGTGAAAAGTGACAATGTAAGAAATGTTACTAAACAAATAGAAATTATTTTTTTACAAATACTCATACCAATCATTCTTTCACGTAAGAAATAAATTTTTAAGCGCCGAGATGATCATAGTAGAAGCAAATCTTTAACCATGAGTTTTCAACGTCTTCGAAAGTATATTTATTCATAAGTTGTTGCAATATTTCAGCAAGTTCTTCGTCAACCACAACGCAACCATCGAGCTCTGTTCTTGACTTGTCCATCTTACCTAAATACTTTTTAATATCTTCGGTAAGATCTTCGCCATCACCGTGATAACGACCTGCAAATACATCGTCTATTTGATATATTTCAGCGTTTTGGTCAAATTCTTCGCCCCAAAGTTTTTCTAAATACTCTGTGGTTTTTTCAACGTCGTTATTGTTTTGCTTTAAGTAAGCTAGTATCTCACCGTCTGTTTCTGACTTACTAAAGTCAAAACCACCCATATTAATCATTTCGGTAATTGACTGACTAAATACTGTTGTAATACCGGTGAAATCAGCATAAATCAAGCTGCCGCCTTCACTATCATAATATTTGCCGTCCTTTAATACAGGAGTAATACCACCAGAAATGATATCATACATTGCGCTACCAGTAGCGTCAGTATCATAAGTGAAGTAACCAGGCGCAGCTAAACGGAATAGTTTATAAGTAGCACCAAGATATTCAACGTCATAGTTAATGGTACCGGTTGCATATACATCCCAGAAAGCCATATTGATATAATATGGTTTACCCGCTTCCATGTAATATACCATTGAGCAGTTGTTAGGATCGGTGTACATTCTTTCATCATGCTCGTAAGTATAAATTACTTGTGCGTTTTGATCAAAAATCCAAGCATCTATACCGTCTTGATAATCACTCTTTGAAGTAAAACGATATACACCAGACTGTGTAGGAATAAACTCTGACAAGAAACCTCTTGGCATAATTACACGGTCATAGTAGAAATTATTGGTTGCAACGTTTTTACCAAGTGTTGTCTTATATGCACAGAAAGGTGCTAAACCTCTAATAGGGTCTTCAAGTTGAGAAGCGCCAGGGCCGTAAACTTGATAATATTTGCACATCTTTAGCCACTCGTTTTCATCGTCCTCAAAACCGGCTACACGAGCAACCTGCTTAAGCATTTCTGCAAGTTCTTTATTAACGGTACAAAGACCGTGTATCTTAGCGTTTGACGCATAAGAGAAATACTGCACCATGCCTAGACCTTTGTCCTCTTTCTTATCATATAGGCTTACACCCTTTTCATCAGCTTCACCATTCATAACAAGATTTTGAACTGAATCTTCCTCATTAAATGGTGTATAACCCATGAGATCAGCCAAAAGAAGTGGGCCGTTTGCGCTACCTACATGATAATAACCATCGGCTTCGTTATATACAACGTTTACATAACTATAATTTTCATCTTCATCAGCAGTTGCAACATATCGTGGCAAATATGTAGCAACGTTAATTTGTGACTTATCTACAACGCGTAGATTATCAACATAAACCGTATCGTCGCCTTCTGCGCCACTTTCATCCTTCATATAACAAAGTGCAACTTCATAAACGCCATCTTTATCTGCAACGCATGGATAACACGTTTGCCATTTTTCAGAAGTGGATACACCAGAAATCTGGAATACGTCTTCACCATCAACAATTACGTACATTATATCGCATGCAGCTTCAGAAGAAGCAAGATAATCAAAGCCTATTGCCTGTCCTGCTTTAAGTTCAACGTTAGCATAAAGAATAGCGTAAGAACCATCGATTTCTTTGTTTGATGCATATACACATGAACGACCGTTCTTTTCGCCTATGATAAACGGCCAAATGTACTTAGCATCTTCGCCATCTTTTTCGGCAGAAAATTCAACCTTTATATCGCCTGAATTTATAGCGTTTGCAATTTCATCACTGCTTGGCATATCATAGGTTGGCTCAACTTGTGAAACAAGATCACTAATTCCGTTTTCGCAAAGTTTTTGCTTATATTTTTCTGAAGTGAAATGATCAAATGCGCATACCCATGGGCGTTTGCTTGTAATAGCACCAGATTCAACTACACAAATAACGCCGTATTGATCAACAAAGATAGAAGTAGGATAGCCTGATACACCAAAAGTATTTGCCCAAGAAGATGGACATGAAACCATTGGGAAGGTATATCCATACTGTTTTTGGAAACCATCAACCGCATTATTATCTTCCATTGGATTTAGAGCGATAATTTCGATTTCGTCGCTATAATCTTTGTAAAGTTCTTGCATTAATGGGAATTCTTCAAGACACCAGCTACAAGTGGTGTACCAGAAGTTAAGAACAACTAATTTCTTTGTCTTTAAAATTTCTGCGAGATTTATTTCAGTACCATCCGGCTTCATAACGGTAAAATCATACATTACGTCACCAAGGCCAAGTGTTGTAGTAGAAATATCTGCATCGGTAATCAAAGAAGAAGTAAGAATAATATTCTTTGTAGTATCATCAAACTTGTATGACTCTTCTGCCTTATAACCTTTTGGAACAGGTGATAAAACAATTTTATAATCTGAACTCTTATCAAGGTTAAAAGTTGAAGTACCTTTATCGTTTGTCTTGCAATAGTCGATCATATCATCGCCATTATAAATATAAACGTCGATACCTGACATCGCCATGCCGCCCATTGATTTTACGTTAACGGTATAAAGGGTGTCACCATTTGGTCTTTCAAAATCATCGGCGCTACCGCTGTCGCTACTTCCGCCAAACGGAACGAAAATGATTGTAGCAGCAATCGCAAGTACAAGCACTGAAGCAATAATTATGCAAAGAATTTTCTTTGCCTTTATAAACTCCAAAATCTTGTTAAAGAAAGCTTTTAATTTTTCCATAATTCCTCCTGAAAGAATAACAAAAATTACTAAGGCACAATACACCTAATTATTCACATTATTTTAACATATAAAAAGCCCTTTCGTCAATAAAAATTTATGATATTTTTCAAAAAATTTAACCCGACGTTATGTCGGGTTAAATTCCTGTAAAATCAAATTCTGGTATATAATTTTTATTTGCGCTAACAAGTTCTTGAATATAACAATTATCATAGCCGGATTCTGCAATATAATCAACAACTTTATTATATTCTCTTTCGGTTATCTTGCGATTTATAACAGCCATTTCCCCTGCTTTAAAAAGTGGAATATATTGACTCATTATACTAAAATATGCGTTTGGCAAATTATCTTTTACCCAATCAAAAACAGCAATAGCATCGCGTGTAGCTTGCGGCATAAGAAGGTGTCTTACTATTACGCCTTTTTGCATAACATCGTCTTTAAAAACGCACTCAGGCTGTTGTCTATACGCCTCGATTAATGCTTTTTTGCAAACTTGCGGATAAATACAAGCATTTGAATAAAGTCGTGCTTTATCTTCGTCAAAATATTTAAAATCCATTAAATATATATCAACGTATCCCTCAAGACGCTTTAGCGTATCAACGTTTTCAAAACCGCTAGAATTATAAACCACAGGAATACTAGGTCTATAAATATCGAGCGCATCAATAATTGCATCTACAAAATGAGTTGGAGTTACGAGATTGATATTATGTGCGCCTTGATTTTCAAGGTTTTTAAAAATATCTGCAAGTTCTTTTGGCGTTATCGTTTTGCCGATATTTTTAGCGCTAATATCACTGTTTTGACAAAAAACACAATGAAGCGAACACCCACTAAAAAATATAGTACCCGAGCCATTTGTGCCGCTAATAGACGGCTCCTCCCAAAAATGAAGAGCGGCGCGCGCAACAACAGGTTTTAGCGGCATTTGACATGCTCCACCGATATTTTCATTTGCGGTGCGAAACGCGTTACACTGTCGCGGACACAGGTTGCACTGCATCGTCCCCTACCTCCTGAGTTTTCACCTTTGGTTCCATAATTCGGCGGCGTACAACAAGTTTATCATAGGTCTGTCTATAACTTACTCGACACACATATTTTTTGCCACAATCAGGACATATAAAATTCGCACTAAACCAATTATTGTGATATTTCCATTTGTTGTTACGCCTTAACTTACCCTCGCATTTTTCACAATGGAAAACATGTGTCTCTTTTTGTATGCGATCGTCATTGATACTGCTTATATAATATGGCTTAAAATAAAGTTGCTTATAAAAATCTGGATCAGCGGTATCCCTTATGAGTTTGCCAAATGCCGCTTCATTATAGTGCTTTTTAAGAAGCGCTGCGCAAAGCAAGCTATCGTCTTTGGCGGTATGTAGGTCATAATTATCGGTTGTAATTCCCAAAAGTTCTGCCGCGCCGCCAAGTGATATTTGAGATTTAATCTCGTGACCTAAAAGTCGTAGTTCACCTTGAATAAATACCTGTAAATCAAGGTATTTATCTATTTTAAATCTTTGGCCATCAAGCAAATACTTTTCGTTTTCGGCAATTGTATAAAGGTCAGAGTTGCTCCAAGTGATAGTAACGGTATCGGAACCTAGCCAGTTATTATATTTCTCAACGGCATCAGATAATGAAATTCCGTCTAGCATCATTTCTTTTGTAATACCGGTAAGTTCGGTAAAACGACGTGAAACGCGCTTGCTTATAGGCGATTTGATAGTAACATCAAAAATATCGATAAGATTAAACTTCTCATCTAATTTAACAGCGCCGATTTGCAATATTTGATTCACAAATCTTTTATGCAATTTATGATAGGCGCTATCCCATTCCATATCAAGTATTACGTAATTCATTAGCGGTTTTTCGCCTCGTGTTTCATACGTAATTCTTTGTTAAGTATTCGTTTGCGAATACGAATATTATTTGGTGTAATTTCAACCAATTCATCATCTTTTATAAAGTCGAGCGATTGTTCCAAACTCATAATTGATGGCGGAGTAAGCTTAAGCGCGTCATCAGAGCCTGATGCGCGTGTATTTGTAAGATGCTTTGCCTTACAAACGTTACAAACGATATCTTCACTCTTAGGACTTTCGCCCACAATCATACCCTCATAAACAGGGACACCGGCGCCAATAAATAGACGACCACGACTTTGAGTATTAAATAGACCATAAGCCGTACTCTCGCCCGTTTCGTGAACAACGATTGAGCCTGTGTTTCTTTGGTCAATATCACCCTTATATTCTTCATAACCGTTAAAGATATGGTTCATTATACCATTACCATTTGTATCGGTCATGAATTGTGAACGATAACCGAGAAGTCCACGCGCAGGAATTAAGAATTCGAGGTGTGACATACCACCTTCACGTGTACCCATATTTTGAAGCTCGGCATGACGAGTACCGAGTCGCTCCATAACAGCGCCAACGTAGGTGTCAGGAACTTCTATCATAAGAAGTTCAATTGGTTCTAGTAACTTACCATCTTCATCGTGCTTATAAATAACGTTTGGAGGAGATACCTGAAATTCGTATCCTTGACGACGCATTGTTTCGATAAGTATTGAAAGGTGCAATTCGCCACGTCCAGATACTTTAAAGGTGTCTGCGCTATCGGTTTCTTCAACACGAAGACTAACGTTTGTAAGCACCTCTTTGAAGAGTCTTTCGCGCAAATTACGTGAAGTAACGTACTTACCATCTTTGCCGGCAAATGGTGAATTGTTTACCATAAAGTTCATAGCAAGTGTTGGTTCGTCAATCTTTACAAAAGGTAATGGATCGATATGTTCTACATCACAAGCGCTCTCGCCTATTTCGAGTTCGCTAATACCAGCAACTTGAATTATATCACCAATAGTAGCTGTTTCAACCTCGGTACGCTTAAGACCTTGATACATAAACAATTTAACAATCTTAACACGTGAGTTTGTTCCGTCTTTGTGACAAAGAGCTACAGTTTGTCCAACTTTAACAGTGCCGCGCAAAACGCGTCCTACGCCAATGCGACCGATATATTCGTCGTATTCGATATTAGTAAACAATATTTGCAAAGGACCTTCGCCATCGCCAACCGGTGCGTCAATTTCTTTTACAATTTCTTCAAAGAGAGGCTTCATATCTGTGCCTGGAATATCTGGCGCGTATGTTGCGTAACCATCACGACCAGAGGCAAATACAACAGGAAATTCTATTTGTTCTTCGTCAGCACCAAGTTCAATAAACAAATCAAGAACCTCATCGACAACCTCAATTGGTCTTGCCATTGGTCTATCAATTTTGTTTATAACAACAACTGCTTTTTTACCAAGCGCCAATGCCTTTTTAAGCACGAAACGTGTCTGTGGCATACAACCTTCAAATGCATCAACAAGCAATAAAACACCGTCAACCATTTGAAGAATACGCTCTACCTCACCGCCAAAATCAGCATGTCCCGGGGTATCTATAATATTGATTTTTACCCCGTTATACATAACGCTTGTATTCTTTGAAAGTATTGTAATACCGCGCTCGCGTTCGAGGTCGTTTGAGTCCATTACACGCTCATCAACCGACTCATTATCGCGGAAAGTACCGCTTTGTCTAAGTAATTGGTCAACAAGAGTTGTTTTGCCATGGTCAACGTGCGCAATTATAGCAACGTTTCTTATGTTTTCTCTTTTTTCTAAAGCCATTAAAATGTCCCCTATTTTTACAAACTACTTTGTATGTTCTTCAATCCAATTTTTATACCAATAATAAGAATCCTTAGGTATACGCTCGCCATTTTCAAAATCAACGTATATTAAGCCAAATCTGTCGCTATAACCTTTTGCCCATTCAAAATTGTCAATAAGCGACCACTGGAAATAACCCCTAACGTCAACACCATCTTCAGTTGCTTTTTCTAGCTCGTTAAGATATCTATTCAAAAAGTCAATTCTATTTGGATCGTGCACTTTGCCGTCAAGTGAAACTACGTCGTGCGCCGACATGCCATTTTCTGTTATAAAAAATGGTAATTTATATCTTTCGGTATAAAATCTTGGTCCCCAACGAAGAGCCTCTGGTGTGATAGGCCATTGAATAGCGGTCTTACCATGTCCCACTTTACGAGCAACGTATTGCGCATTACCATTTTCATCCGCACGTATTTCTTGTCCGTTATAGATATTGTTGGCATAAAAATCAAGTGGCTGATTTATAAGTTTCATATCTTCTTCGGTAATTTCCGGGAGATAGTCTTTATACATACGAAGACCATCTTCAGGATATTTACCCAAAATTACAGGATCGCTCCACCAAGATACGTTCCACATAAGACCACGTCTAAGTGGTGGACACGCAAACATCGTTTTACGCGCGGCCTCGATATCGGCAGCGCTATCACTTGCCGGATAACACGTAGTACCGGTTGGAGCATAGCCGACCTTGATAGGTTGTTTTGCGTTTGCGCGTAGAGCTATTACAGCAGCGCCATGCGCTTTAAGCACATTATGACACATACGGAATATATCTTTGTACATCACTTTATAACCCGGTGCGTGTTCACCAGACATATAGCCAGCGCCAATAAAACACTGCGGCTCATTAAAGGTTATAAAATTCTTAACCCTATCTGAATAGAGTTCAGATATCTTTGCAGCATACTCGGCAAACCACTCGACACTATCATCGTTGAGCCAGCCACCTTTTTTATGAAGTTCGTAAGGATAGTCCCAATGAAATAGTGTAATATATGGTTCTATACCATTAGCGATAAGTTCGTCAATAAGATTAGAATAGAATTCTACACCTTTAGGATTAAGTTCGCCTATACCATTTGGAATAAGGCGCGCCCAGTTAATAGAAAAACGGTACGCATTTATACCAAGTTCCTTCATAAGCTTGACGTCTTCTTTGTATCTATGGTAATGGTCGCAAGCCGTGTCGCCGGTATGACCTTCAAAAACGTGGTCGTACTCATGACAGAAAACGTCCCAAACATTTTCTCCCTTACCGTCCTCATTCCAAGCACCCTCAATTTGATAAGAAGAAGTAGCAGCGCCCCATACAAAATCCTTTTTAAAAGCCATATAGTACACCTCCATAATTATTCAATTTATTATATCAGAGCAACTTTATAATTTCAATAACAGTTGACAAGTAAATTTATTTTTATTAAAATATTAAAAGATAAATTTATTGAGGTATTTTAATGAATATTATTTTTCAAACATTAGGTTGCAAAGTTAATCAATACGAAACCGAAGCGATGCGCGAGGCGTTACAATCGCTAGGCCACACCTGTGATAAAAACAAGTCAATTGATGCTGTTGTTATTAACTCATGCACCGTAACCGCAGAAAGCGATAGAAAAACTAGACAACTTGTGCGCCGTATGAGACGCGAACATCCAAACGCTATTATTGCGCTTACGGGCTGTATGGTTCAAGCTTTTCCTGATGATGCAAAACAATTAACAGAGGCAGATATTGTTATTGGTAACAGAGACGTTAAAAAGGTTATCGAAGCAATTAAGTATTATGACAATAATCGTATTTTTTGCGTAGAAGAACACAAAAACGGCGATTTATATAACACTATAGGTCTTAGCAGTTTTAACGAACGAACACGCGCTTTTATGAAAATACAAGATGGTTGCGATCGCTTTTGTACCTACTGTATTATTCCTTTTGCACGTGGTAGAGTTCGTTCTCGCGCGATCGATGATATAAAGCAAGAAGCACAAAGACTTGCAAACAACGGATTTTGCGAGATTGTTTTAGTCGGCATTAACCTTACGTCATACGGTAAGGATGAAAACTTTAATCTTTGTGACGCTATTGACGCTGTTTGCGAGATTGACGGAATTAAGCGCGTTAGATTAGGCTCTCTTGAACCTGATCATATCACTGATGAAATGCTAAATAGAATGAAGGCTCAACCCAAGTTTTGTCCTCAATTTCATTTATCATTACAATCTGGTTGCGACGAAACCTTAAAGCGCATGAACAGACATTATGACAGCGCTTTTTATGAAGATTTGGTAAATCGAATTCGATCTACGTTTGATAATGCTGCAATAACTACCGATATCATGGTTGGATTCGCGGGCGAAACACAAGAAGAATTTGACAAAAATCTAAAATTTGCGCAAAAAATCCAGTTTGCAAGAGCGCATATTTTCGCTTATTCGCGTCGTAATGGTACGGTTGCGGCAGGTTTAAAGGCACAAGTAAATAATGCCGAAAAACAACATCGCGCACATTTAATGGCAGATGCAACAAAGCAAACCGAAATAGAATTTTTAAATACGCAAGTTGGCAATATCTATCCTGTGCTTTTTGAAACGCAAGAAAACGGCCTTTGGGACGGATATACACCAAACTATACCAGAGTCGTCGTTGATACACAAAAAACTCTTACAGGTGAAATTCATAACGTTTTAATCAAATCGGTGAAAGATGATTACTGTATAGGCGAACTAATATAAAAAGACGGGGTTTTACCCCGCCTTTTTTAAATTTTTTAATTAAAAATCCTTGACAAAATAACGCGTTTGGTATATTATATTTTAGACGCCGCTGTGGTGGAATAGGCAGACACAAGGGACTTAAAATCCCTCGATAGCGATATCGTACCGGTTCAAGTCCGGTCAGCGGCACCAGTCGAGAGCCTCGACACGCAACTCGCGTGCTGAGGTTCTTCTTTTTTATTATTTCAACCTCGCGTTTAAGGTTGGTTGTGAACACTCGCACCAATACCCATCCTCTTATGAGGATGGAGTATTACTTTTTTAAATATATTAAAAGCTAGGAATGTATATTCCTAGCTTTTGTTTTTTATCCGGCCTTTAATTGTAGCCTAATTCTATCACTTATCATTGCAATAAATTCAGAATTTGTTGGTTTACCCTTGTTGTTTTGAACCGTATAACCAAAATAAGAATTTAGAGTATCTATATCTCCTCTATCCCACGCAACTTCTATCGCGTGTCTTATTGCTCTTTCAACACGTGATGACGTTGTGTTGTGCTTTTTAGCAACCGTCGGATATAAAGTTTTTGTTATAGAACCAATAATTGTATCATCTTTTATTGCAAGCATTATTGAATATCTTATGTACTGATAACCTTTAATATGAGCAGGTATACCAATATCGTGAATAATATCTGTTACCATCACTTCAAGTTCATTATCAGTAATTGTATCATCGCGCTTAACAATTACTGGTTTTACCTCACTTTTCCATTTGCATAATTGCATTATTCGTTGAGCTAACGTATTTATATCAAACGGCCTCAAAATATAATATACTGCACCAGCTTCAAGTGTTTGCTTTTCAAGAAGCGGATTATCAAAACTTGACATTGCAATAACCATAGGTCTTTGGTTTGGATCAATTTCTTTAATCACGTTAAGCACGCCTAAAATATCGATACCGGCCATAAACACGTCAGCAACAATAATGTCCACCTTTTGCTTTTGTAACGTATTTATAATCTTGTAGCCGTCTTTCTCGCAAAGTTCGACCTCCATACCGTATCCCCTCAAGATTTTGGCACATTTCTGTCCAAATTCTGTTGAATCGTCAGCGATAATTACGTTTAGTTGTTTTGTCATTAAAGCCAACTCCTTTCTCAAATTTATGCCAAAATATTACCATAAATTACCTGTAAAAACAACGCGTTTCGAGTCGAATGAAAATTCTTTCCATCGCAATATTAAGCGCTTCTCAAAAAAATTCGACAACATAAAGCAATAGATAACGAGCAAAAGTTTTGAAAATCTTGTTTAGATGACAAATTGTAATAAAACACAACAAAAACAAATAAAATTCTTCGATATAATTCGCAATTGAGAGAATAGAAAAAAAGAAAACAGCGTTCCCAAAGGAACGCTGTTTAAATATGGTTTTATTTAATTATTTTACCATGCTTGCAACTTCTGCTGCGAAATCGTCAACGCGCTTTTCAATGCCTTCGCCCTTTTCCATACGAACGAAATCAACAAGTTTAACGTCAGCACCCATTTCTTTAGCACAGTTTGCAATGTACTTGCCAACGGTAATATCGCCATCCATAACGAAAGCCTGCTCAACAAGGCAGTTTTCCTTAAAGAATTTGCCAATCTTACCTTCAACGATTTTGCCAAGAATAGCATCTGGCTTGTTAGCCATCTTAGGATCTTCTTTCATCTTAGCAATTTCGATTTCTTTTTCTTTCTCGATAACTTCTGCTGGAACAGATGCTTCATCAAGATAGCCAGGATTCATAGCAGCGATTTGCATTGCTACGTTTTTACCCATAGTGATGAATGCATCGCTAGTAGCGTCAACATCACCATCAAATTTAACAAGAACACCGATTTTGCCGCCAGCGTGAACGTAGTTTACAACGTTGCCTTCGAAGCGAACAAAACGACGAATTTTGATGTTTTCACGAACCTTAAGGAAGAGTTCCTGAACCATTTCTTCAACGGTTTGACCGTTTTCTACACAAGCGTTGAGAGCATCAACGTCTGCTGGATTTTGAGCTGCGATAACCTTAGCAACCTTGAGTGCGAGTTCTTTGAATTCGTCACCGCCAGCAACGAAGTCTGTTTCAGCGTTAAGCTCAACAGCAACGCCTACACCGTTTTCGCAAATTGCGCATACGGTACCTTCAGCAGCGATACGGCTAGCCTTTTTAGCTTGTGATGCAAGACCCTTCTCACGAAGATAGTCAACAGCAGCATCCATGTCGCCGTTGCATTCAACAAGTGCCTTTTTGCAGTCCATCATACCGCAACCGGTTTTTTCTCTTAAAGCCTGAACGTCTTTAGCAGTAAAAGCCATGATATATATCTCCTTTTACAAGTAGTAATTATCTTGATTATTCAGCAGCTTCTTCAGCTACTTCTTCTGCAGCATCTTCAACTGCAGCTGTGCCCATCTCTTCACCTTGTCTGCCTTCAATAACAGCAGCAGCGATAGTTTCAGCGATGAGTTTTACAGCGCGGATAGCGTCGTCGTTACCTGGGATAACTGCGTCGATTTCGTCTGGATCACAGTTAGTGTCTACGATAGCGATAATCGGGATACCGAGCTTCTTAGCTTCAGCAACAGCGATTCTCTCTTTGCGTGGGTCAACGATGAAAAGAGCGCCTGGGATCTTGTTCATGTTTTGGATACCACCGATGAACTTTTCAAGTTTCTCGATTTCAAGAGTAAGTGTTGCAACTTCCTTCTTAGGAAGAAGATCAAATGTACCGTCATCACGCATAGCGCGGAGCTGCTCAAGACGAGCGATACGGGTACGAATTGTGCTGAAGTTTGTGAGCATACCACCGAGCCAACGTGCGTTTACGTAAGGCATACCGCAATGCTCTGCTTCTTCTTTAACAGAATCTTGAGCCTGCTTTTTGGTACCTACGAAAAGAATGTCACCGCCGTTTGCTGCGATTTCGCGAGCAAACAAGTAAGCTTCGTTAAGTTTCTTAACGGTCTTCTGAAGGTCGATGATGTAGATGCCGTTACGCTCTGTGAAAATGTACTCTGCCATTTTTGGGTTCCAACGTCTTGTCTGGTGACCGAAATGTACACCTGCTTCAAGAAGTTGTTTCATTGATACAACTGCCATAATTTTTTCCTCCTGAGGTTTTTCCTCCATCCCGTAAAGCTTGCGGTACTGACCTTGTATCGTGGTCACACCTCTACCTGCATAATACGGAATGTGTGTAATATTTTTTGCTACTTTTCCAGTAGCCGATAAATTATATCATAACACTTTTAAAATTGCAAGTGTTTTTTCTATTTTTTGTAAACTTTTAATATTTCTTCTGCCCTATCAACAATTTTTTGACGCAATTCTTCGGGACGAATTACCTCTATCATATTCGAGTAGTTGGTAATCCAAGTTACAAGCGCGTCACTCACGGCCGCTTTTACAGTAAAATCAAAAGTATTTTCTGTAACGTTGGTAATAAAGATGCTATCACCAAATCTATCAGTAACCTGCTCGAGAATCTTGTTACTACAACGCAGTTTTACCTCTTGCATATTACCGCCAAACATACCAAAAAGCTTTTTAGTATAATCGGCGACGTCAAAACTATCGCGGTAGTCACTAACCTCACTAAAATGACGAACAGGTTGATCGGTAATTTCTACCTTATGAATACGATCAATACGTAAATTCATTAAATTATCATATTTATCGTAATTGCCTATAAGATAATAATAGTCAAACTGCCACGTCATAGCATAAGGACTAACAACGCGTTCTTTTGATTCGGTAATAATTTGTCGGCCTTCACGCAATATTTTTTTTGTATAGGTAAACTTAATCTTTTTACCCTGCTCTATTGCAGAATTGATTTGATCGATATTGTAAAACAACTCTTCGTTATGAGTTTTACTGCTAGAATCAATATAAATTCCGCGCAAGCCGCTTTTAACTTGATGAATGCTTAGCATCTTATCTAATTTTTTGGTAAGTTCGCGCGTCTTTTTCTCGCTAATAAATTTGGCCGTACGAACAGCATCGCTAAGCAAAAAAATCTCTGGTAACTCGAAATCTCTGCTGGCTAAAAAATAACCGTTTTTTGGCACTCTCGTTTGAATAATATCGTATCCAAAATCAATAAGACAGTTTATATCGTCATAAATAGCTTTTCGTTCAGCAGTAATATCAAAAGAAGCCAATTTATCACAAATCTCAGTTGCAGACAATGGATGCTGTTCATCGGTGAATTCGGTAAGAATTTTAACAATATATAAAAGTTTTACCTTTTGTCCTCTTCTTGCTTTGCTTTCTGCCATTGTTCCACCGCCTTTGTAAATTCTTTTAGATCAAAAATAGCATTTAAACAGTCCAAAAACGCATTTGCTGATATTCCTTTAGGCAAATCAAGTTTAGCCGCAAAATCATCTCTTAAAATAGAGCTATTCTCACAACCGGATAAACCATACTTAAAAAGCAACGTTTTTGTAATAGATTTACGAGATTTACTCTCAATGTTGTGCCCTATTACGCCACTACGTTCCAAAGCGTTTAGGATTATTTCTTGAGTCATACCTTCAACGCCCAAATAACCCTCTTTTGAAGGCTTGGTCTTGCGTTTTTCCTTGCCCAAAAGTTGCGGAATATAAACGTTAATAATACTACCCTTAGGACAAATTTGCTTTAAATGCGAGCGAATAAGCGCACCCGCAGAATCAGAATCGGTAATGATGATTAGTCCGCATTTTTGAGCCAGCAATCTTATAAACGCTCGTTTTTCGTTATCTTTAAAAATACTAAAACCATTTGTTGTAAGTATGGTAGCATCAATAACGTTTTCAAGGGTGATTTTGTCATATTTACCTTCGACAATAACCGCTTGGCTTAACTTAATCAACAGATTCACCCTTTGCAATAATATAAACGAGTTTTACGGTAAGTTGCTCTAGTATTGTGCGCGGATCCGCACCAAAGCTCTTTAGCGCTTTATCGGCATCTGCAAGGCAATCTAAACTCAAACGTAGTTTATTGCCATCAAATTTTCTAAGACTTTGTACAGCTCTATCAATCACAAACAATTTGTTTTTAGGATATTTAAAATCATTTGCAATATTATCTTTAGAAACACCGGCAATATTAGCAACGTATGCCCTATAAATATCTACGTAGCTAGATGAAGTAACGCTAAGTATTATCATAGGCTCAATACGCATAAAGAACATATCGTCCAACATTTTTAGAGCTGTTGATATATCACCTGCAAAAATCTGCTTTACGTATTCATAAACCGAAGCGTCAACAGATTTTACCGCAATTTTTTCAACAATATCTTTTGTGATCTCACCACTACCTACGTATGCGCAGAGTTTGTCGAGTTCGTTTTTTAGTGTGTTTAAATCAGTGCCCGAAACCTCAATAAGATAGCGGATCGCTATCTCGCCAAAATGACAACCGCGTTTTTTTGCGCCGTCGGATAACATCTTTGAAAGCGCGGTAACACTGCGATGATTAATTTCTGCGCATTTACCGCCAACTTTTTCGACCGCAGACATTATTTTCTTTTCTTTAGTACCCTTTTTAGAGTCAAAATCAATATTATTAAACGCGATAATAAGTACACACGTGTCGTTGGCGCTAGAAATCAAATCCAATAATTTATCAAAATTTTCTTTTGAGCAATGTTCAAAATCAAAATCAGATAATACAACGCTTTTTCTATCTGCCATCATTGGGAATTGATTCACAGCATCAAAAGCCTCTTGTAAATTATCGTCGCCTTCAAACTTTTGAAGATTAAAAAAAGGATCACCATCAGAAGCTTTTTTTGCCAAGGTATCTTTATAATTATTTTTTAAATATGCGTCATCACCAAAAATTAAATACACCGGTGCAAAACGACCGCTTGTAATATCGCGACGCAATTCGTCTTCAAGTATAATTGGCAATTAAATCACTTCTTTTCCTTTTGTATTCATAATAATACATATATCCTATAATCAACACAAGCAGTGCGATTGACCACCAAAAAGCGACTTTAGGAAGTACCGCAACAGTAATCGGCAACTGCGCGATTAAATTAACGATATATACCGTAAATTTGCTACACATACCCGCTATCCAAAACAATGGATAACTTATATATTTAACAAATGGTATAGCACCGGTAATTAAAGCAAAAACGTTCACAATAAGTGCTATAGTTATAGGATACGTTATAAGCATATTTGTAATTGGAGATACTATAGACACAAAGCCAAACGTTTTAATAGTTACAGGCAAAGTAAATATTATTGCAAAAGTCGAACACAAAAATATGCCTATTATAATATCTAAAATTTTAGATTTAATATTAAATTTTTCTACAATACGCTTATGGTAAAATGGTACTGCCCAAATAATCGCAAGCGTTGACAATACCGATAATAAAAACGATATATTAGCAATAGCAAATGGCGCTAATATTAAAACGCCGGTAATTGCAGTAAATAAAGAACTGAGCGAATCGTTTTCACGACTAAATATTGGCGCAAGTCCCGCAATTATAAACATTACTCCCGCTCTGGTTATTGACATTGTAAAACCACCAATAGCCAAGATGGCTACAACAAATGCTATTGATAAAAAGCTACGTAAATATTTGTTATAAAAAAGTCTATCAAAAAGCCAAAATATCGCCGCCATAATTATAGACAAGTGCATACCCGAAACAACAATTACGTGACTTATTCCGGTTGTTTTTACGTTAGAAGAAAATCTGTCGCTAATAAGTGATTTATCTCCTGTAGTTACGGCTAACAACAACCCTGCCGTATTGCCACTAAATCGTGTTGAAATACTGTTTTTAACGTAGCCACGTATTTTGCCTGCCACGTTATAAAATGTATTCTTATCGCCCGTTTTAATAACTTTTTTAGCAACAGCTGTAGCATATATGCCATTACTGTAATCATATAAACGATATTCGTTATATTTACTAATAACGTCAAGCTCAATATTAGCAGAAACAATATCGCCCATTTTAAGCTTTGTTTTCTTGTAATCAAAGACTATGTATTTAGAATTTTGTGGCAAAGAATCACAATTTGAAACTTTAAGAACAAAAGTATAATATTCATCAGACTTATCAGGCTCTTCTACAACCAAAAATTCGCCTGATATATTTTTGTTATCATATTTCTCGATTTTTTCTATTTGTGAAAACTCGCAAAATAAACTAACTGAAAAAACTAATATGGCAATAGCAACAGTTATATATTTATACTTTTTTAAAAATATAAGTAAAACAAAAACACTAATTGCGCAACCAAGCAAACCAAACGCGATAGATTTATAATAAAGCGATATTACTGCAGCAAGCGAGCAAATAATCGCCGCAAAGAACATCGGCCTTTTTAAAACGTTCATTATATCACTAAAACACCAAGATGTTCTAACAAAATCTTTGCTCCGATAAGAATGAGTATAATACCACCAACAAGTTCTGCCTTTGATTTGTAAACCGCGCCAAATTTATGACCAAGAACTACACCTATGGCTGATAAAACAAATGTTGTAGCACCAATAATTAGAATTGAAATAAGAATTTGTGGTAGCGTATCAATTCCATCAATCGCAAAAGCAACACCAACGGCTAATGCATCAATACTAGTAGCAATTGCCATAATGAATAATTCTTTTACGTCAAAACAGCCGCAGCAATCATCGTCATCGCTTTTAAATGACTCTATCGCCATTTTACCACCAATAAACATAAGCAAACCAAAAGCAATCCAATGGTCAAAATCCTCGATATAGGTTTTAAAGCTACTACCAAGCAACCAGCCTATTAGCGGCATTAAAGCCTGAAATCCGCCAAAGAATAAAGCGATTAAACCCATTTGCTTATAATTAAGTTTTTGCATTTTAAGACCTTTGCAAATCGCAACCGCAAATGCGTCCATAGAAAGGCCAATGCCTGTTAAAAAAACAGTCAAAATCATAATATATTTACCCCATATTATTTTTGTTTTGTGTTCCAAGCTGTAACATTTTTAAGCTCATTTGATAGCGCAATATAACTGTCATGTCTGGATTTTTGTATTTTACCTTCTTTTACAGCCTCAATAACTGCGCAACCTTTTTCGGTTGTGTGTGAGCATGACGTAAATTTACAGCCACCAATATATTCACTAAAATCTGGAAACGACTCTGCAAGCGCTAGCTTAAAACTATACAAATCCTCATTAGTATCAACTGTCGAAAATCCAGGTGTATCTACAACGTAGGCACCATCGCCAACAAAGAAAAGTTCGGTATGGCGAGTAGTGTGACGTCCTCGACCGAGTTTATCACTTACCTCGCCTGTTTTAAGTTGCAAATTTGGAAATAACGCGTTAAGAATACTGGACTTACCAACACCCGAGTTGCCCGAGAAAGCGCAAACACAATTTTTCATCTCTTTTTTTAGTAAATCTATACCTTGATTTTCTTTCGCAGAAACGACAAACGTTTTAAACCCAGCATTATTGTAGATGCTATAAAACTCGTCAAAAGAACCCATATCTGCTTTATTAAAAACAATTATAGGCTCAATACTATTATATACCGCAAGCGCGGTAAGACGATCTATCATCAAGGTGTCGGGCGCAGGTGTTGTGTACGCCGAAACAATAAATAGCTTATCGATATTTGCGACGAGCGGTCTGTTAAATAAATTTTTTCTTTCTTTAATTTCCTCGACAATACCATGGCTTTCATCGGTCAACGTAAAGCTTACCATATCACCCACAACAGGGGAAACTCCCGCTTTGCGAAAGTTTCCCCTAGCTTTACATTCGTATACGTTACCGTCACAAGCGACATAGTAAAAGCCGGAAATTGCTTTAATAAGTATACCTGTCATAATTTGTTTATTCGGTTACCATAGCACAAATAATACAATCTCCATCAACTGGTTTTTTGTGCTCACTTACTTCAGTATTCGGACAATCTTCATGATCATCATCTGTATGTGATTCGTCATCAGCTAATACTGCGCCACAATCGTCACAGTATCTTTTCTCTGGAGCATCGTTTGACACAAATTCTTGATAATCACGAATCTTCTTATCAACGTCAATATTATCTTTATTATCCTTAGTAGTGTCGATAGTTAACGTTGCATAATCATACCAAGTATCATCTTTACCAAAACGAACCTTTAAGGTATATTTAACCGACTTATCGTTAGAAATCATTTCCTTGAAGGTGTAATCGATCTTTTTACTGAAGTTTAATTCAGTACTTTCTTCAATTTTTTCGCCGTCATACCAAATAGAAATATAACCGGTTTCTTTATAATCTTTAAAGTCATCTCTAATAGGAGCGGTTACTTTATATTTATAATCAGTAATACCAGTACTAATATAAATCTTAACTTCTGTACCTTCTGGAACTAATTCACTTGAACCTGCCTCTGGTTCTTGTGAAATAACCTTACCCTTGCTTGTTGTTTCATTAGGAGTTAGGTTACGTTCTTCAACAACGGCAACAAGACCAGCTTCTTCAATATCTTCTATTGCTTTGTCTTTATTCAAACCAACAAGATTTGGTAT
This sequence comes from Clostridia bacterium, assembly GCA_017537245.1. Classification (GTDB taxonomy): domain Bacteria; phylum Bacillota; class Clostridia; order Oscillospirales; family Acutalibacteraceae; genus UBA737. Next base: position 22,765 of record JAFYLD010000016.1, read on the forward strand.
CTTAATCATCTTAGCCGGCTTACCGGTGCTAATATAAACGGTAATTTCTGCACCTTCTGCCCAATTTGTACCATGCTTAGGATCGGTTTCGATTACAAGACCAGCCTCAACTTCATCGTGTGGAATTTCCTTAATAGCTATAGTAAAGCCATGAGATTCCAACTCGACCTTAGCATAAGACTCGGTTTTACCAGAAACGTTTGGTACCTTAACTGTATTTTTGCCCTGGCTTACATAAAGTGTAATTGTATCTCCATATTTCAACTTTTTACCAGCGCTAAATGATTGGTCGCAGATATAGTTCACGTCATATTTATCATTCTTAACGTGTTCGAATTTAAATTCAAGAATATTTTCAGCGTATAACTCATGACGTTTTACCTCATCAAAAGTCATGCCAATAAACTGAGGACACTCGACTTCTACTGTATTATTCTCAGTAAATGAAGGTAGTAATAAAACTATTGCAGCAATTATCGCAACAACAAGCGCTGATGCTATACCTATCAAAATAGGTATCATATTGTTCTTTTCTCTTACTTCTTCTACTACCTCATCCTCTTGAACTTCTGGCGCGACTGCAGCAGAAGCAGGTGTTGAAGACATTATAGAATCAACGTATTTTGTTGGTGAATTATCAACAAAATATGAATAGTCAAATGTAGATTCGGGATCTTTTTTGAACTGCTCTAAATCACAAAGCATTTCAGAAGCAGACTGGTAACGACGCTCGGTTGTTTTTTGCATAGCGTGCATTGTAATCTGTTCAAGACCGAGTGGTATAGAAGGATTAATCTCGGTTGGCAATTTAGGATCGCGATGCAATTGCATAATTGCAACAGAAACAGCGCTTTCAGCTTCAAAAGGTAATTGACCTGTAAGCATTTCATAAAGCATAACGCCAACAGAATATATATCTGCTTTTTCGTCGGTCTTTTCGCCTCTTGCTTGCTCTGGACTAATATAATGTACCGAGCCGATTGCCTTATCTGTTATTGTACGTTGTTCATTACGCGCAAAGCGAGCAATACCAAAGTCAGCAACCTTGATAGTGCCATCGGAAAGCACCATTATATTTTGTGGCTTAACGTCACGATGAACAATGCCCTTATCGTGAGCGTGTTGTAAACCTCTTAAAATCTGTATTGTGAAAAATACAGCATCTTTCCATCTTAGACTACCTTGACGCTCTATAAATTCTTTCAAGGTGATGCCATCGATATATTCCATAACAATATATTGAATAAGGTCACCAAAACTTACGTCGTAAACCTTAACAATATTTGGATGTGATAGTACGGCAATAGCCTTTGATTCATTTTTAAAGCGACGAATAAATTCCTCGTTAGATACAAATTCTTCTTTAAGAATCTTAATGGCAACTATGCGATTCTCAACGTTGTCATACGCTTTGTACACAACAGCCATACCGCCAACGCCAATAATTTCTTGAATTTCATATCGTCCGTCTAAACGTTTACCTACATACTTATCCATATATAGCACTATCCTTTCTATTAGTGGGACACAACAGCTACGGTAATATTATCTCTACCGCCACCGTTATTAGCTTCATCAATTAAAAGACCGCTTACTTTATCTAAAACATTTTTTTGAATAATGTTTAAAATCTTATCTTCACTAGCGTAATTAGTCAAACCATCTGTACAAAGAAGAAGTTTGTCTTCTTTGGTTATATCAATAAAATAACTATCGGTCAAAATATTTTCTTCAACACCCAGCGCTCGAGTTATAATATTTTTTTCTGGATGGTTTTTAGCTTCTTCTTCCGAAATTTTTCCAAGTTCAACCAAAGATTGAACCATAGTATGATCACGGGTAATTTGCGCAATTTCATCATTAATCAAATAAGCGCGACTATCACCTACGTTGCAAATGACAGCCTGTGTTTCACTTACAATTGCTGTTACAACGGTTGTTCCCATACCTTGTAATTGTTGATCCTTTTGAGCTAACGAATAAACCTCAATATTCGCAGAGGCAATTGCGTTATCCAAAAGTCGTTGTATATCATCGGAGGTCATTTTAGGATTATATCCATTTAAAATATACTGTGATATTACTTCAATAGCAGTTTTACTAGCAATATCGCCCGCGCTTGCGCCACCCATACCGTCGCAAACTACTACAAAAGCACAACCATCCGACAAAACGTTAGCAGCATAAGCATCTTGATTTATGCTACGCACTTTACCCGTGTCGGTTTTAGCAAATATTCGCACAGTCTATCTCCTCCTTTGTTTTCTTTTTTAGTTGTCCGCAAGATGCATCAATATCGGCGCCCAACGTTCGTCGTATTGTCGCATTAACACCAAGGCTCTCTAATTTCTTTTGAAAAGCGATTATCGACTTGCGGTCAGGTTTTTTAAACGTATTTTCCTTTACGGGATTTGCAGGTATTAAATTTACGTGACACATTATACCCTTCAATCGACGCGCAAGCTCTTTTGCGCATGAGTCACTATCATTAATACCCTCTATAAGGGCATATTCAAATGAAATTCGACGTGTAGTTACTTTTTGATACTCTCTACACGCATTTAAAAGTTCGTCAACGTTCCATTTTTTATTAACTGGCATCGTACGATTTCTTATTTCATCGTTAGGAGCGTGCAATGATATCGATAAAGTAATCGGCATATTATACTCTGCTAATTTTTTAATACCGCTTACTACTCCCGACGTAGAAAGTGAAATGTGACGAAGTCCAATATTAGGACCGTTTTCATCACTAACAAGCTTTAAAAATTTAATACTATTATCAAAATTATCTAGCGGCTCGCCCATACCCATCATAACAACGTTAGAAACACGAATGTTATTGTCACGCGCCGCGTATGTAATTTGCGCTAACATTTCCGACGCAGTAAGATTACGTGTAAGACCATATATACCCGAAGCGCAAAACTTACAGCCCATACGACAACCAACTTGAGTAGAAATACATACCGTATATCCGTGCTCATACTTCATTAGCACAGACTCTATAAGCTCACCATCGAAAAGTTCATAAACGTATTTTACCGTACCGTCAATTTGCGATACGTATTTTCTAAGCGGACTTACAGTTGCAATATAAGATATATCTGCAAGTTTTTGTCGAAGTGTTTGTGGAATGTTGGTCATTTCATCAAAACTTTGAACACCTGATTGTAACCATTTAAATAACTGTGATGCGCGAAATTTAGGCTCGCCTAAACTAATTACGACCTCGGTTATCTCCTCTAAATTCATAGAGCGGATATCAAGTTTTGTTAAAATAAAATCACCTGCTTTTTTCTATGAGCGCGCAATAAAAACCGTCGCTACCGTCTATATGCGGCATAAACGTACGTTGGTATTTTAACTCATATTGGGGGTATTTGTCAAGAAAACGCTTGACAACGCCTTCGTTTTCACACTTTCTTAGAGTGCAAGTTGAGTATAAAATACGTCCGTTTTCATTAAGATAGGTCGCTGCATTTTCTAAAATTTTATATTGAATCGAAGTTATATCTTCGTATTCGCTAATATCTTTATATTTAATTTCTGGCTTACGACGAATAACGCCTAGTCCTGAGCACAAGACGTCGCAAAGTATAACGTCAAACTTACCAAACGAATCATTAATAACTGTCGCGTCGTTTTGAATCGCTTTAATATTAGTAATACCCAAACGCTTGGCACCTTTTTTAATAAGATCTACACGATTATTGTGTAAATCGCACGCAATAATTTCGCTTTTGTTTTCCATATACTGCGCCATGGTAAAGGTTTTACCACCGGGAGCTGCGCAAACGTCAAGTACACGCTCACACGATTTTGGCGACAAAACACTAACAACCGTTTGTGACGCTATATCTTGAACGTGGAACAAACCGTCGCGATAAGCCTTACTTTTTGTAACGTCAATTCCGCCAACAATTTCAACCGCGTTATCTATAGTAGAAGCGTTTGCGGTAATATTTTCATTATTTAAAACGTCAACCAAAGAATCAACGTCGGTTTTTAGTGTATTCGTTCTAATTGTTACCGGTGGAGTTTTAAGCGAATGTTCTAATAGAGCTATCGCATTATCAATACCATAGTCGTTTATAAAACTTTCAACAATCCACACAGGACACGAATATTTAACACTTAAAGACTTTTCGTCGTTATTATCGGGCAAACTATACCCTTCACGTAAAACGTTTCTTAAAACGCCGTTTACAAAGCCAGAGAGATGCTTGTTTTTTGAGATTTTAATCAACTTAACCGCTTCGTTGACTGCTGCGCTATCGGGAACTTTGTCCATAAACATTATCTGATAAAGTGCAATTCTTAAACACTCTAGCGCATAGTCAGAAACCTTTTTTAGCGGTGTTTTAATATATTTTGATAAAACATAATCTAAAGTAATAGTTCTATCTAACACGCCATAAAATAACGCCGTTGCAAATGCGCGATCAGCAGAAGATAAATCACTCTCGTTTAAAAATTTATTAAGAGTAATATTAGAATATGCTTGATTTCTAACCTCTAAAAGCGCTAAAAGTGCGGTTTTTCTAGCATTAGCCATTATTCAATAACCGTGCCTTTCGCTATAGGATGACCGTTTAACATTTGCGATGCTGTCATTGCCTTTGCGCCCTCCGGCTGAACTGTTATGAATTCAACGCTACCGCCATTACAAGAAACAACAAGCTTATTATCGCTGTCTATAACTACGCCGCATTCTTTTGCAGTCGAGGTTGCTTTTTTTGCCTTTATTACCTTAACACGCTTACCGTTTATAAAACAAAAAGCGCATGGCCAAGAGTAATATCCGCGAATAGCGTTGCATATTTCATCAGCAGTTTTTGAAAAATCAATATGCGCCATTTCTTTTTTGATAATTGGAGCGTAAGTCGCAAGTGATTCATCCTGTTTGGTACGAGTAAGAGTACCATTTTTTGCCTTTTCGAGTGTTGTAACCATTAAATCGGCAGACATAGTAGATAGTCTGTCAAACAACTCTTCGGCAGTTTCTTCACTACCGATATCGGTAATAACGGTATCTAAAATATCACCGGTATCCATACCTTCGTCCATAAGCATTGTTGAAACGCCGGTCTTGCTCTCGCCCGTTACGATCGCCCACTGTATTGGAGATGCACCGCGAAGCTTTGGTAACAATGAAGCGTGACCATTGATACAACCATACTTTGGTAAATCCAAAATTTCTTTTGGTAAAATCTTACCGTAAGCTACAACAACGATAACGTCTGGGTTAATATCGGTTAATATATTTAACGCCTCGCCGTCACGTAAGGTTTTGGGCTGATAAACCGGAATATTGTTTTGCTCGGCTAAAACCTTGGTTGGTGGCGGAGTTAATATTTGTTTGCGGCCAACAGGCTTGTCTGGTTGAGCAAAAACCGCCGCTATATCATATTTTTCATCAATTAGCTTTTGTAAAGTTACTGCCGCATAATCGGGAGTACCCATAAAAACAATACGCATTTAATTATTTGCTCCTTTTTGCGTGGTCAATATATAAAACTCCATCTAGGTGGTCAATTTCGTGACACAAAGCGCGTGCCTTGAGCTCTTCGCCAGTTACGATAATATTTTCACCATATCTATTTTGAGCGCGTACAGTAACCTTCATAGGACGAGTTACAACTTCATATCTATCAGGAATAGAAAGACAACCTTCGTTACCTACTTGTATTTCTTCGCTCTTTTCTATAATAACGGGGTTTATCAATTCAATAAGACCGTCGCCAACGTCTATAACGCAATATCTACGAAGCATACCGATTTGTGGTGCCGCTAGTCCGACACCCTCTGCTTCATACATTGTTTCAGCCATATCATCTAGTGTTTGATGGAGTTTTTCGTCAAACGTTAGTTGTGTGCGACAAATTTTTCTAAGAACGTCATCGCCTATTTTAACTATATTTCTTTTTGCCATTTTTATCCTCTTTTTAAATTATATTCTCGGGGTTAATATCAACACCGATATAGGTATCTCTTTGTAGTTTAACGTCGGTTGCCTTGCGTATCATTTCACGAAAACGCAAGCTGTTTTTTGTTTTTATAATAATTCGATATCTGTATTTATTATTTACTTTTGGTACGCTAGCGGGGGTTGGACCTAAAATTATAACCTTAACGTCGTTATACTCCCCTGTTACCGCAGTCTTAATATTGGCAAAAACCTCATTGAGAGTATCTTGTGCTATATTTGCGTTATAAGATTGCACGTAAATCATACAAATATCGCAATATGGTGGATATATCATCAATTGTCGATTTGCAATTTCCTCACTATAAAAAGCATCGTAATCTTGTGACTGCGCAAGTGTAATAATATGGTTATCGGTATCGTTTGTTTGTATCACGGCAATGCCGCTATCCCCCGAGCGACCCGCACGACCAACAACCTGTGTAAGAAGTGAAAAAGTACGCTCATAACCGCGATAATCCTCACTATTAAGCGCTCTATCAGCGCCAATAACGCCAACAACGGTAACTCGTGGAAAATCAAGTCCCTTGGCCACCATTTGTGTACCAAGCATAATATCGTACTCTCCGTTAGCAAATGCCGAAAGATAATTAGCGTAGGAATCTCTAGCGCCCGTACTATCAGCGTCAAGTCTTAATATTCTAGCCGTTGGAAAAAGTAGTTTTAATTCATCCTCAACTTTTTGGGTGCCGGCACCAGAGAAATGGAAAAACTCGCTACCGCATTCAGGACATTTACTAGGCTTTTCGTGTGATGCGCCACAATAATGGCACATAAGACGATTATTAGCCGAGTGATAGGTTAACGATACGCTACAATTTTCACAACTTGCAACCCAGCCACATTTACTGCAACTAACGTAGGTATTATGACCTCTGCGGTTAAGAAGGATTATCGCTTGCTTACCGTTTGATAAGGCATTTTCAATCTGTAAAGCCAATTCACGACTTATGTTTGACGAATTACCATCAGCAAGCTCGTTTTTCATATCAACAAGACTTACTTGCGGTAGTGTAGCATTACCATATCGCTCTTTTAGTGTAAATAGTTTATAATTACCCATTTTGGCGGAGGTATAACTTTCTATCGATGGAGTCGCAGACGCTAAACACAAAAGGCTTTTGTGATACGCTGTGCGAAATCTAGCAAGATCTCGTGCGTGAAAACGCGGTGATTTTTCTGATTTGTAGGTATGCTCTTGTTCCTCGTCAATGATTATAAGACCAAGCTTTTCAAACGGAGCAAATATGGCGCTACGTGTACCAATAGCAATTAAGGCTTTGCCTTGTTTTATACGTTGCCACTCATCCATACGTTGACCAAGTGACATTGCGCTATGAAATACGGCAACTTTGTTACCATATCGCTCGCTAAATATTTTAATCATTTGTGGTGTCAATGCGATTTCGGGTACCATAATTATGACGCCCTCGCCTTTTTGTGACACCTCGTCAACAAGTTTTAGAAAAACTTTTGTCTTACCACTACCGGTAACGCCATACAAAAGCGCTACGTCACCGTTTTGTTCATTTGACAATTTTAACATACCGTCAAATGCCGCTTGTTGCTCGGTTGTGAGTACGATCTCTTCGCGTTTAATATTATTAACCGCTATATTGGGCATACGAAACTCTTGTTTTTCAAAGGTAACAAAAACGCCTTTTTTCTCGAGTGTGTTAATAACAGAACTAGATACTCCGGTAAAATACTGTAATTCTTTAACCGAAATACTACCAGACATTTCAACAAGATCGTATATCTCTTGTTGTCTTGCGGTTAGTTTAATTTGCGGAGCATTTTCGGTATTTGTTTTTACCCAACGACGCGTAAGATCGCCTACCTGACGAGTAGGTTCAAGCGTTTTTATTACAGCTTGTTTATCAACTAATGATTTAAGTAAATCATCTGCATTTTCGAATTGCTGCTCTATCTTCTTTCGTGGTTGCTCACCCGAGGAAAGCAAAAAATCGTACAACTCTTTTTCATCATCACTCAAAAGTGATTCGCCGCAAAACTCAGTATTTACTTGATAAAATTCATTTAGTTTGTAATTTAGTCCTGTGGGTAACGATGCGTGAATCGCATCAAAATATGTACAAAAAACTCTTTCTTTTAGCCATTTGCACATTTTTATCATTTCATCGTTTAAAACGGGCTCGACATCTGTTACAGAATAAATTTCTTTTGTTTTATCGGTAACCTCCGATTCAAAAACGTTAAGGATCATACCCTGTTTTTTGATATTACCTTTTCCAAATGGAATGGTTACTCTACAACCCGCTCTAGCGACAGAAATTAAACTTTCTGGAATAGCGTAAGTATAGCACTTATCAAAAGAGCCGGCAGCACCGTCTATTACTATTTCTGCAACCAAACGACACATACCGAACCCTCCTTTTTGTGATATAAAATTTACTATTAGATAAGCTCTCTATCTTTTGCGATTTTATTGATCGCAATGCTTACTGGTTTTTCAAGAATGATTTCTTCATTTTCTTGTGCATCGCTAGCGATTTTGCGTGCGCAAGCAGCGATCTCTGTAACAAGACCGTAACGATTTTCTGAATTTTCGATTAGTTTACCAATTGCAGGATTTAACATAATTAACATTTCCTTCCAAAATTATTTATTTAAAATTTTATTTATTAACTCAATATTGCGGTCGGTTTTGAATTTATCGATTTTAAGAATCGATACAAAATCGTTAACCGCTTGTTCAAGATCATCGTTTACAACGATATAATCATAATCTTTTGCACAAGCAATTTCACGCAATGCTTCATTTAGGCGTTTATCAATTACCTCTTGCGCATCAGTGCCACGTCCTGTAAGACGTTTTTTAAGCACTTCGAGTGAAGGTGGCAAAACAAAGATACTAATTACTTCGGGCATTTTTTCTCTTATTTGAACAGCACCATTTACGTCCACCTCAATAAGCATATCTTGCCCATTTTCGATGCATTTTAAAACAGGAGCTTTAGGAGTACCATAGTAATTACCAACAAAAACGTTATGCTCAAGTAGCTCGTCGTTTGCTATCATTTCTTCAAAGCGCTCACGAGAGATAAAGTTGTATTTTTCGCCTTCAACCTCACCGGGACGCATAGCGCGTGTAATAGAAGAAATAGAGAAAGCAAGATTTGGCTCACGTTCAAACACCTTTTTCATAACGGTGTCTTTACCAGAACCCGATGGTCCGGAAATAATATAAACTCTACCTTTAATCATCGGTCTCCTCCTCATCGTCAACGGCATTTTCATCGCTAATTCTATTCGCAACCGTTTCGGACTGCAAATAGGTCAATATGATGTGGTCGCTATCGGTAATTATAACCGCGCGAGTTCTTCGACCGTGTGTTGCATCAATAAGAGTGCCACGCTCTTTAGCGTCTTGAATAATACGCTTAATTGGAGCGGATTCAGGACTTACAATCGCTATCATACGATTAGCAGAAACAAGATTACCAAAACCAATATTTACAAGTCGCATAAAGCACCTCTTATTCTATGTTTTGAATTTGTTCACGAATTTTTTCGATTTCGGACTTAATTTCAACCACAACTTTTGTGATTTCCATATCTTGGCATTTAGAACCAATTGTGTTGGTTTCTCTGTTCATTTCTTGAACTATAAAGTCAAGCTTACGACCAATTACGCCGCCTTCGTCGAGCATACCGCAAAGTGAATCAATATGACTACGTAGTCTTACAGTTTCTTCGGCAACTGCGATCTTATCGGCAAAAATTGCAGTTTCGGTGATAAGACGTTGCTCGTCGATTTGTACGTCACCAATTAGCTCTCTCATACGAGCCTCTATCTTTTCGCGATATTCGCGTATAGTTTGTGGAGAACGCTCTTCGATAAAAGCAACCTGTGACAAGATAAAGTCTGCTCTGCTCTTAACGTCGTTTACAAGTCTTTCGCCTTCAACAGCGCGCGCAGCAACAAAGTTATCTATCGCCTCTATGGTAGCCGCGGTTACAGCCTTTTTGATTTGTTCTTCGTCTATATCACGTTTTTTTACGGTAAATATTTCAGAATTGCCAATGATTGATGACGCTTTGATATCGTCTTTAAGCTTATAATCTTTGGCAAACTTATGCAACGCAGAAATATACGCGTCAGCATAAGCTGTATTTACAGCAAGCTCTATTGACTTGGACGAAGTATCTTCAAACTGAACGTTTAGTTCAACCTTACCGCGTGAAATTTTTTGCTGGCAAAGAGTTTTTAGAGTATCATCTAAAAACTGAAAAGAACGTGGCATTCTTGAGCTATACTCAAAATACCTATGATTTACTGATTTGATTTCAACAGTGATATTAAACTCTTGTTCAGACACCTTGCCGCGTCCAAAACCTGTCATACTTGTAACCATATTTCCACCACACATAATTTTCGTATTTTATTCATTGTATTATAGCAAAAAACTGCATAAATGTCAAATATTATATATACAATAAATAATATAAATAACAAAATTTTTACAAAATACTTGACTGTACAATTTTTTTGTGTTATTATATACCCCGTTAACAATGCAGGTGTAGTTCAATGGCTAGAATTCCAGCCTTCCAAGCTGGCTATGTGGGTTCGATTCCCATCACCTGCTCCATGAAGAAGTTGCGTTTTTGCGCAGCTTCTTTTTTTATTATTTTTTTAATTTAAAATTAGGAATCGAACAAGGAAGGAGCAACATTTATGTTGC
>JAFYLD010000017.1 GCA_017537245.1 Clostridia bacterium
GGTGCCTTTTTTGCACCTCAAGCGCACCCTCTCTCAAAGGTGCCCGATTATAATACCACACCATATTCCATTTGTCAACACTTTTTTTAAAAAATTTTTAACTTTTTTTAAAAAGTTTTTTTCGCCACAATATATTGTTATTTTACCTGTATTACACACACAATTTTTGCCGATTTCGCCTTATTTTATTCTCAAAAACTATTTCTATAATAACTAAAATTTTAAAAAATATATGACGAAGTAAGGCGACGCCACCAATTTGACGCCGCCTTACTTCACACACATATATATTAAGGAGATATACTTTAAGTAAATTTATTTTCTAATATTGCTTTCACTTTTTTATAGTATTCTTCTATTATACGTTCTGATAGTGATTTTTCTTCTTTATCTTCTTTAAAAATATAATAAAGGTTAAAATGCTCTTTTTTATAAACTACGTCGCTCACATCTCACACCTCCATTATCCCCATCGTGATTCGCCAAAATAGTTGTCAAAATCATATTTGGTGCCGTTACACTGTGGTACGTCATACTCGCAATTGGACCAGTCATGATTGTGCTCGGTAAACCAGTTTGAAGTACGGTTGAAGTAATTGTGATATGCAGCGCCCTCTGCGCCACCGATTGGATCGTCAAATGTGATATCACACATATACCACTCGCCGTCGAGTTCTACTGCATTCCACTTGTGACCGCCGCCAGCAGTACCTACTACACCGGTACATTTGATGCCAGCATATAAGCAAAGCACTTGGAACGCTTCGGAATATGATTCACAAACGCCGTATTTGTTTACTAGTAGTCCATAAGCTGTCCAGTTATCATTTGCAAGGCCATCCCACTGGGCGCCAAGATTATAATGACCGTCCATAAGAATTCGGTCATATATAAGTCTTTCTTTCCATACATCAGGAGCATTTGCAGGAATGGTGCTTAAAATACGGTTTGCCTCTGCTTCAAATATTGCTTTTTTAGCTCTGATTTTTGTTTTTAGTTCTTCGGTAAGTTCGCCGTAGCCATAACCGGAATATTCACCTTTTTCATTACCCACGGAATAATAGAATAATATTTCATAGCTTCCATTGCCATGGGCGCTCAAACACATACGATTACAAAGATAGAAGTGTTCGGGATTGTCAAATATATAGGTATATAATATATAGTAATCATCGTTTTCATATATATCGTAGTTGACGGTTACGCCTTCTTCGAGATTGTTTATCGCTACGTCAATCGCGCTATACACTTCTTTTTGCTGATTATTTAATAGCGAGTACAAATGACGCTTGGTATAGTGAAGTTTTTGATGTGTTTGACCTGTGGTATAGGTATATTCAGGTTGCTTTGGAGTTTCCGGCTCTGGTTGAGCAGGTGTGCTTGGTGTGTCAGGCTCACTTGGAGTGTCCGGTTCACTAGGTGTATCCGGCTCACTAGGTGTTGGTGTTGGCTCTACCGCGTCTGGTTTGCTTGGAGTACTGTCGGTGGATGACGTTTTATCATCAGAGTCGGTTGTAGGCTTTTGCGGTATTTGAGTTTTGTCGATAGTAGGAATTGCAGGCGCAGTTGTAGTGCTGGCGCTCTCCTTGTTTGACTCATCATCATTTGTTGTAGGTGTTTGAAGTTCAACGATTATGGCGCCATCTTCGGTTTCGGTAATTATGGTGTCGTAATTGGAATCAATAAAGTCTTTGAAATCATCAAAACTGTTAACGCTTGAAAAATCGTCTTCTGCGCCGAGTTCTTCATTTGATTCTTCGGTTTGGTCTTCGCCCTCAACGTTTGAAAGCGTATCGTCTGTTTGCGTGGACGTTACTTGGTTTTTGTCGCTTGTAACGCGCGACGTGTCGTTATTTGATTGACAGGCGGCAAGCGATAACGTAAATGCTAGTGATAAAATGATTGCTATGATTTTTTTCATAATAAAAATCCCCTTTTATAAATGCTTTGGACCTTTTCTTGTCCTTACATTAATAAAGGGGATTTAAGTTTTTGTTTGGTTTTATAAATTTAAAAAAGTTTTAAAATATTTTTTAACCTACAATTACGTTGCCGTCTAATGCAGTAGAAGCCATTTGCGCTAATTCCGAGCACTTGCCCACAAGAGTAATAGGTAATTGTGTATTACGGAAACACAATGAATATTTACAACAATTTATACACTCTTCGCAGATTTTATTGTTTTCTTTACAAAGAGAACACGTTCCGCCGCACGAAAGATTACTTTCATCTAAAATTGCATTTATTTCAATCGTTCCCGTAAGAGATTTACAACTCACAAAAGCGGCAGTAAACTGTTTTACCGTTGCAGGTATTGTAGGTGCTGTAATCAAAGACGAACAACCCATAAAAGTCCAGTTCATATTTTCTAATTTAGATGGAAGAGCAGGAACACTTGTAATATTGGTGCAACTACTAAACGTGCCTGCCATTGCTGTAACACTATCCGGCAAATTAACAACCGTTTTCAACGACGTGCACCCCATGAAGGTAAAACTTAAAAGGTCAACGCCATCTGGCAAATATGGAGTTGTTTTGAGTGAAGTACAATACGAAAACGCACAATACAAATCGATCGCGCCATTTGGAATTTTTTCAACACTCTTTAGCGAACTACAATTATAAAAAGCCATTTCGTAATTTACACAGCCTTCTGGCAACTCGGGAACAACGGTCATATTAACGCAATCACGAAACGCACAAGTCAAAGCTTTTATGGGCGCACCATTTATAGATTTTTCTAACGGTGCATAACGTTGCTTGGTTTGATCGTTAGTGCGCACTCCCCAACCTTCCATATAGTCGTAATCCATCCACTCTACAATCGACGAGTCCATAGGATTTTCTCTACAATAATAGTTGTATTTGTACGTATAATCGCTTGTAACAAAGGTGTCACCCTTTTGTGGCGACGAAGTTACAGTCGCTCCGGCAGAATAAACTTTACCCGACACCGAAGTATAAGTACAGCCGGCAGGAACGACAAAGTTTTGTTCCGTTTCAAAAAATTCCTTGTAACTTTCATCATCGGAATCGTTGTTTCCATCGTTATCAACTTCTACTTCCGTTTGTACTTCATCGAAGTTAACCGCTTTACCATTAACCGTTATATTGTGATTATTAGACGCTTTAGCGATAAGAATTAAATCTTCTTCGGGCGTTGCGCCTGTAAGATTTATTTTTTGTGTGGTTTCGCCAAACGTTTGGGAATAAAACCACTCTAAGCTTTTGTCTAGCGTTGCGTTTATCACTACGTCACCAGAAAGCGCGGTACAATATCTAAAGGTTATCATCATACGCTCTACGTTGCTTGGTATTACGGGTGCAGTAGTAAGCGAAGCGCAACCATAATAACTTGCGGTCATAGCAGTTACGGTAGATGGTATTTTGGGTGCTGTGGTCATATTCTCGCAAAAATAGTAGGTAGCGTAAAGTGTCTTTATAGGCTTGCCATTGATTTTTGACACAACTTCTCCGTAGCTGGTTTTTGTGCGGTCGTTAACCATAACCGACCACGCGCCAAAAGCATCACTTTCTATCAAACCGCTATCGCCCGAATCAAAAGCATCTTTCCATAAAACCCAATCTGTTTCGGCATCTTCTTCAAATCCCATATAAATGCACTCGTAACCATAAAGATAATCACCGTAAGCCACATGGTCGCCTGCGGTGCAATTTTCTGGGAAAGATTGTCCCGCGGTAAGCACAGTTCCATCATATAGAGTGTAGGTGCAACCTTCGGGAATGATGCCCTCTAAAACAAGTTCGGCATCTTGTGATGTCTTATCCTCTTCTTGCGTTTGATCGTCATTTGTAGATGAAACAATACTTTGCGTATCGGCGGGTCGAGTTTCGTTGTCATTACCGCTTGTCATTATAATAGCGGTTGCGCCACCGCCGACTGCAATAGCCGCAGCAACAATACCTGCGGCAATTTTGGCAACTAATGGTAGCGCGGCAATTTTTGCGCCTATACCGACCGCAGTAACCGTAGCGGTAGTTGCTGCAGCGCCTGATACAGCCACAGTCGTAGTAGTAACTGCAACACCCGTAGCGGCAGACACACCCTCGGCAACAACTTTTGCCGAGGCGAGAGGCATAGAGTTTTGCGAAGAAGAGAAAAGCCATTTGAGGAACGGAAAGAACGGTATAGCGTGTAGCTTGATATTGTTCTTCTGTTCGTATTCTTCGACCGATGCTTTAATCGCCTTGCGCGCATAGTTAAGTCGACTTTTTACGGTGCCGTCAGACACACCTTGTATTTCGGCAATTTGGGCAACCGACATTTCATCAAAATAATACATCATTACAGCGCTGCGCTGTTCTTCTGAAAGTTCGTCAAGAAGCGAAAGTATAGTCTTTTTAAAATCGCTTTGGTCAAGCGCTTCGTCGGGAATAAACTCGGCACTTTCTTCTTTTAGATCATCAAATACAGTATTACCTTCTTCGTCCTCATCAACTAGCACGTCCTTTTTCTTTCTAAAATATCTTGTGCATTGATGGTAGGTAATCTGCTTTGCCCAGGTCACAAAGGCTGCCGGCTCTTTTAGATTGCCTAGCGTGTTTATAATTTCTACAAACGCCTCTTGCGTGATATCGAGCGCTAGATCATCGTCTTTTATGGTCTTTAGCGCAAAATAATATAAATCGTTATAATAAGCGTTAAACAATTCGTTCGTTGCAACTGTATCGCCGTTTTGCGCTTTGGTGACAAGCGCCACTAGCCGCTCTTTTTCCATTGCCATAAATATACCCCTTTGATTTTAAAAAAATTTTTAAGCGGAATTTATTCCTTACATTAACTATGGGGATTTGAAAACTCGTTTAGTTTTATTTTTTTGAATTATTTTTTAAATATATAAATCTCGAGTTTGTATATTCAAAACTTGATGTATTTTCTATTATTTCACCGTTAGACATGCGAGACGTGTATTTAGCCGAAATCTCATCTCCGAATTCGTCATACTTATGTTCATACTTATAATCCAAATCACCATTTTTGTCGTAGCAAGCCTCGAGCGTTTTGTTGCCGTTTGCGTCATACTTGTACTCGCACTTGTTCTCTATATTTCCATTTGCGTCATAATTAGACTTGAGTATTACGTTGCCATTATCATCATACTTATATTCGCACTTAACCGTTATATTGCCATCTGCATCATACTTAATCTCACGTATTTTATTTCCATCGTGGTCATACGCAAATTCATACTTATAATCCGCACCGTATTTTTCGTCATGAAAAACTTCGAGCGTTTGATTGCCTTTAGAGTCATACTCGTATTCATATTTAACATCTATTTCACCGGTTGCGCCATAATGAACATGAAGTATTTTATTGCCGTTAGCATCATACTTGCATTCTTGCTTATAATTTATATTTCCAGATGCATCGGAAGTTACCCCTAACGTTAAGTTACCATCTTCATCATACGTATATTCACTCTTATAGCTCATGTTGCCGACACTATTATAACAAATCATAAGTGTTTTGTTGCCGTTTTTGTCGTACTTGTATTCATTATTGAAAACTATATTACCATATTCGTCATATTCGACATCTCGTATTTGATTACCGCTAGCATCATACTTGTATTCATGCTTGCTTTGTACGTTGCCGTCTCTATCATAACTAACCTCTAGTGTTTTATTACCACTAGCGTCGTACTCGTATTCATACTTGTAGTCTATATCACCGTTTGCGATATAGTGAGCTTTAAGGGTTTGGTTACCATCATCGTCATAGTTATATTCCTCGGTGCTTGTTATATTTCCATCTTTATTACGCACTACAACTTTGTCATGCACCCATTTGAAATTTTTAAGCAATTCTTCACTATCCTTGAATCCGTCACAGTCGATTAGGGCATAATAAGCGGCGGTATAATCGCCCGCCTCTATATACTCCAACGCGTTGGAGTAATAATATGATGGCAAAATATATGCAAAAAACGAGAATACTAAAGCCGCAACAAGCACAACCGCTGAAATAATAAAAGCCTTTGAGTGAGCTAGTATGCCATTTTTTAACCTTTCAAAAATATGAATATTATTATTTTTAGAATTCATATTGCCACCTCGTAAATAAATATTAAATTTATTGTAACATACTTAAATACATATTTCAACAAAAAGCAGACGGGATTGCCGTCTGCTTTTTATTTGTCTCAAGCTTTGTCAAATTCAAGTTTTGGGCATATTAACTCTGTTTTTTCTTATTGTTGATAATATAACTAAAACAGATGGTAACAACCCACTTAATAAATACGTTAAGAAATACGTTGGATGTGCGTGATACTCGTACAAATAATCAATTGCTCTGTACCACTCATAAATAAAGCTTAACGCTATCACTACTCCAATACAAAGCAATACTATTCCTAGTCGATAGATAAATTTTGTAAACTCTGTATTTTTGTTTAAAAGTCGTAACCACACAAAAACAATAGCAAGAACGGCGCATGCGATATGACCAAGATGCGTCCTATCCATCATGTGATGGTAAAAATAAACCGGCATCCAAAACCTAACCACAAACGGTAATAATAAAGATATAAGAAAAACTGCGTTTGAAGCCAATAACAATACTTGCGATTTTTTTACAAAAGTACCATATAACGTAAAAATTACGCAAAGTCCGCATAAAACAATGCCTAATAATTTCATTTCTCCTTCGTTTTGTCTGAACCATATCATATTAAAATATATAAAATAACCTATAGTAGACAAAGCAAGCATAACTTTTTGACAAATATTAAATGTTTTATTATTTTTTGAAGACGTGAGTTTCGTTGATTCAGTTGCTGCTTTATGAGTAGAAGTTATATTTTGCGAACCATCAGTATCATTTGAAACACTAACAATCTTTTTTATTCCCCTTGTTATATCGCTTATAAAGCCTATTTTAGACATATCTTGACTCTGCAGGTGCGCAAATTCATCAGGCAAATCATAAGCATCCATATCACGATAGCATGGTATAAGTAATTTTGAACGATCATTTTTAATTGTCTTTAAAAATCTAAACCATTCGTTTCTTACCCAAACCGCTTCAAAATGCTCTGGTTTTGTACCAACAACAAGCATAACTTTTGCGCTGTTTAGCGCCGCAAATATATACGGCTCATATTCGCGACCTAATTTGTCTTCCAACGTAATCGGCGCATAAAAAACCTTTAGACCTTCTTGGGTTAGTTGGTAATATATATCGTTTGCAATAGAACTGTCAATTGTGCGTTTGCCATTTTCATCCGTTTCTTTATAACAAATAAAAACGTCAAAAGGTTTTTCTTGCTTTACAATAGCGAGTATGTTCTTTTGTATTTCGTCAATAGCCTTGGCCTCTTGCTCATAAAGCAATTTTTGCACGCTGTCGGCATGCTCTATCGCAGCAATATAATCAGCGTCGGCAGTAATAGCCTCATACGACGTTCTGTGACATGTTGGTATTCTGTTGCGAGTTGTAGGATCCTCAACGTACTCTATACCATAACGGCAAAGCACAATGCCCCAGTATGCCTCTGACTCGGTATTATCTTGATCCAATATCTTTTCGTAAGTTTGCGCTGCGCGGTCAAACTCGCACTTAATGCGCAAATTATTGGCGCGGTTATAGTAGTTAGAAATAACCTCGTCCCTTGATTTAGAAATAGTTTGAGTTATACCGCAATAATCACAAGTAACAACGCCCTCTGCGACCTCTACCTCAAGATTACCACCGCACATTTTGCATTTAAAAACTGCCATAATAACACCCCAAAAATATATTATTTAGATTATAACACTTAATACCACGTTTTGCAAATTTAAAAGCAGATGAGATTTTCTCATCTGCTTTTAAATTTATCTGCCGCAATTCTTATCAAAGTTAGGATTGCAGGCGTAGAAGTTTTTGCTGTTTAATCGGTCGGTTGTTAAGCGTAACGCCTCACCTGAACAACAATGGTGAAATGCTTTTGCGACATCAATTTTTTATATCTTCCACTTGATTTCAATGCTCTCTTTTGAGGCGGTTATGCGCTCTATCAGGCAGTCAACCACCGTGATTTTGTCGCTAACCGACAGTTCATCCCAATGCTCAAAATATCCGCTGATTTCACCAACATCATTTGTGCGGTTACTCTCTAATGAAACAATCTCGGCACCAAGCTCTTTCTTTTCGGCGTCAAGCTCGGAAATACGGTTGTTTATGTACTGCATTACTGTATCGTTTGCCGCAGAGATTTTTTCGAGCAAAGAGGATATTTCTTTGTCAATCTCTTCGATACGTGTTTTAAGTTTTACTACTTGCAGGTTACAGCCGTCCTGCTTTTTCTTTGACAAGGTCTCAAATTCCGCTAATTTTTTCTGCATTTCTTTGAATACAATGTCATCAACAACATCGGCATCCAGCGAGCCGAAATGACAACCACCGGCGTGATATTTGTTCGTGCAGAGATAATAGCGGTTATCGGACTTAGTTTTGCACTTATAAATCTTAGCGGTTAAAGCATATCCACAGCTTGCACATTTTATTTTGCCCGCAAGCCAAGTTGCTTTTGCCTTGATAGGCCGTGCAACGCTTTGGTTGTTTAGGCACTTGGATCTACATTTAATCCACGTAGCCGAGTCAACAAGTCCCTCATGCGGTGCAAGAACCAATGTGTGACCTACTAAGGATATGGTTTTTCGCTTTAGATTATCGCCCGAATAAAGATATGCTCCGTTTATACCGATAAAATCACCAGGGGTATTGACAATGTTGGTGCCTTGCGCTTTAAAAAATTCATAAAGCTGATAGTCAGCCTTTACATACGCGGGGTTGATTACCACATCACGCAAACGGCTTCTATTGAAGAGTTTACCGTCACGCTTTCGTATGCCATGCTCTTCCAAATAGCGCATTACATCACCAAATGAGGTTTGGGGCTTTGAATACATTGAAAATATTAATCTGATAACCTCGGCTTCTTCCTCGATTGGCTTATACATTTTTGTTCGTATTCCGTCTATAGTTGTTTCAACCAATTCGAATCCAAACGGCACTCTGCCACCCATATAAAAGCCACGTTTACTACGGGAAGAATAGGCATCAATAACACGCTGCTGAATGGTCTCACGCTCAAGCTGTGCGAAAATCATTACGATCATCAGCATAGCCTTGCCAATAGGTGTTGAAGTATCAAATTTCTCCATTGTGCTGACAAAGTCAAC
>JAFYLD010000018.1 GCA_017537245.1 Clostridia bacterium
AAGACTGCTCGATAAGGTAGTTAGCGGTTAGATATAAAAAGTTTCCCTTATTTTCGCTCATAAGGGCAAAAACAAGGGAAAATACATAACAGTTGAGTTTGTAATCAACGAAAAACCCAGTAATATCAAGGGTTTTTAGAGTGTAGGACAGTTAATGTCTGATAAATTCCAATTTGTCGAACTGATCGCACACTACTTTTCACTCGATTTTACTACGTTTGGTTACTCTTACGCATAAAGAAGTTGCGTTTTTGCGCAGCTTCTTTTTTTATAATTTTTTAATTTAAAATTAGGAATCGAACAAGAAAACAAAAGCGATTGAGAAATTCTCAATCGCTTTTAATTATTGTTTATTTATGATTTTAGCTTTGCCACCTTCAACTGTTTCTGCAGTAATTATAATTTCTGCAACGTCTTCTTTTGATGGCATTTCAAACATTAGGTCTTGAAGTGTGCTTTCAATAATAGATCGCAAACCACGAGCGCCTGTTTTGTTCTTAATAGTAAGTTCAGCAATCTTTTCTAGCGCTGCTTTTTCAAACTCAAGTTTGATATTATCAAGTGAAAATAGCGCTTGATACTGCTTAATAATCGAGTTTTTAGGCTCGGTCATAATACGAATAAGTGTATCCTTATCCATAGACTCAAGGCAAGTAATAACCGGCAAACGACCAACAAGTTCAGGAATAAGGCCAAACTTAACGAGGTCTTGATGAGTAGCAAACTTCGAAAGTTGCTGCGCTTCAAGACTCTTTGGTGACTTAACGTCGGCGCCAAAACCTAGGCTACTGCCACCCATACGGCGCTCAATTACCTTATCAATACCGTCAAATGCGCCAGCGCAAATGAACAAAATATTTGTAGTGTCAATTTGTATAAACTCTTGTTGAGGATGTTTTCTACCACCCTGTGGTGGCACGTTAGAAACAGTACCTTCAAGAATTTTTAGAAGCGCTTGTTGCACACCTTCACCGCTTACGTCACGAGTAATAGACGCATTCTCGCTCTTGCGAGAAATTTTATCAATTTCGTCAACGTAAATAATACCGTGCTCTGCCTTTTCGATATCAAAATCGGCAGCTTGAATAAGACGCAAAAGTATGTTTTCAACGTCTTCGCCAACGTAACCTGCCTCGGTAAGAGTGGTAGCGTCGGTAATGGCAATCGGCACATCAAGAATGCGCGCCAAAGTTTGCGCAAGCAATGTCTTACCAACACCGGTAGGACCAAGCATTAGCACGTTACTTTTAGCAAGTTCTACGTCTAAATTTTCTTTTTTATAAATACGTTTGTAGTGGTTATAAACCGCTACCGCAAGTGTCTTTTTAGCATCGTCTTGACCAATAACGTACTCGTCAAGCTTTGCTTTGATTTCTTGTGGTTTTGGCAAAACCTTTTCGGGTTGTTTTTTGCCTTTTTTCTTCTCTTTATACGCATTTTCATCGTCAAAAAGAAGTGATGCGCAAAAGTCAATACAACCGTCGCAAATATATACGCCAGGACCTTCTACAAGGCGGGTAACTTCATCTTGAGTCTTACCGCAAAAGGAACAACGTATCTCCTTTTCCATGTCTTTTGACATTTACTATACCTCTTTATCTCTTAGAAATAACCTTGTCGATAAGGCCGTATTCTGCAGCCTCGGCAGCAGTCATAAAGTTATCGCGCTCGGTATCGCGTTCGATATCTTCGATAGGCTTACCGGTATTTTCTGAAAGGATTCTATTAAGGTTACTACGTGTGCGCTTAATGTGATCAGCGTGAATAATAATATCACTTGCTTGACCCTGCGCGCCGCCTAATGGCTGATGAATCATAATCTCGCTATTAGGAAGAGCATAACGCTTGCCCTTTGCGCCTGCAGACAACAAGAATGCGCCCATAGAAGCCGCCATGCCCATACAAATTGTGCTTACGTCACACTTGATGTATTGCATTGTGTCATAGATAGCAAGACCGGCAGAAACAGAACCGCCTGGGCTATTGATATAGAAGCTGATATCTTTATCAGGATCTTGACCCTCAAGGAACAATAATTGCGCAATAATTACGCTAGCGCTAGCATCGTCAACCTGACCGTTAAGCATAATAATTCTATCGTTAAGCAAACGAGAGAAAATATCATAAGAACGCTCACCGCGACTTGTTTGTTCAACAACGTAAGGAATTAAAGTCATATCCATAAAAATGCCTCCTAAATAAAAAATGTGTTTATATTGGGCGTCGGAATAGCACCTAAGCACTATTCCGACCTACCATAATCAATATTATGAACTAAAAAATTAAATTATAAACAGATTATTCTTCTGTTTTCTTTGCAGCGGCTTTCTTAGCCTCTTTCTTTTCATCAACTGCATCGGTAATAACAGCGTTAGCCTTTACAAGGTCGATAGCCTTACCAACTGCAACGTCTTTAGCAACTTCACTAGCTGGAATAACTGCCTTAACCTTATCAACTTCTACGCCGTAACCTTCAGCAATCTTAGCAAATTCTGCTTCAATAGCTTCGTCGTCAGCAACGATATTTTCAAGCTCAACAATCTTTTCGAGAGCTAGACGATATTTAACCTGCATTTCAGCTTGTGGACGGAATGTATCACGGAACTGCTCGATAGTGCTACCAGTGTACTGGAGATACAAATCAAGACTCATGCCCTGTGATTGTAGACGATAGCCAAATTCTTCAACAGACTGGTTAAGACGGTTTGTGAACATAGCCTCTGGAATTTCACCCTTGATACCGTCAACGATTTGTTGAACAAGGATGTTTTCAACTGCTTCTTCAGCAGCCTTCTTCTTGCGCTCGATAGCCTTCTTCTTAATGTCAGCCTTGAGCTCTTTGAGTGTATCAAATTCGCTTACGTCCTTAGCAAATTCGTCATCTGCTACTGGAAGTTCACGAAGCTTAATCTCGTGGAGTTTTACCTTGAATACTGCTGGTTGACCTGCAAGTTCTTCAGCGCCGTATTCTTCTGGGAATGTAACGTTTACGTCAAACTCATCGTTAATGTTCTTGCCAATGATTTGATCTTCAAAGCCAGGGATAAACTGACCTGAACCTAGTTCAAGTGAGTGACCTTCTGCTTTGCCGCCGTCAAATGCAACGCCATCTTTAAAGCCTTCAAAGTCGATTACAACTGTATCGCCTTTTTTAGCTGCTCTGTCTTCAACAGATACCATACGCGCGTTACGCTCTTGAAGTGATTTGATTTCTGCATTAACTTCAGCAGCCTCTACCTTAACGAGTGGACGCTCTGCTTTAAGACCCTTGTAAGCTTCGAGCTCGATTTCTGGGTAAGTAGTAACGCTTACCTTGAAAACAACGCCGTCTTCTTTAGAAACTGAAACGAGTTCAGAATCCATCTTGTCGTCGATTACTTTAAGGCCTGATTCGTTGATAGCTGCTTCAACTGCATCTGGATAAAGAAGATTGATAGCATCTTCAAAGAAAATTTCGCTACCATAGCGAGCTTCGATCATAGCAAGAGGAGCTTTGCCTGGTCTGTAACCTGGAAGAGCGATCTTTTTGCCCTCTTTTTTATAAGCCTGCTTGATTGCTTCGCGGAACTGTTCAGCATCGATAGCAATTTCAAGTTGATAACGATTTGTTTCAATTTTGTTTACTTGTTTTAAAGTCATTTTTAATATACCTCCGAATGAAGTCCATAAAACTCCATAATATTGAATAGATTATACCATAATTTATGAAAAAATCAAGGCTTTTTACTGACATATTTACACGAAAATTGTAAAAAAATTACACTTTTTCAAACAAATTGCATTTTGATACAAATTGTGGAGTAAAATCTACGCCGTCAGCAGCAACGTGTTTTAGTTTAATGCCATCGTACTCGGGAACAATATTATAAATTCCCCTGCCGTGAATATGACCATAATAAACTGTATCAATGCTATATTTTTTCAAAACGTCTAAAATTTCTTCACAAACGCACTCAGCATATACCGGCGGATAATGAAGAAACACAATTGGTTTTGCATTATTTTGAATAGCAAGTTTAATTGACGTTTCTAGTCGACTTGCCTCGCGCAAAATCACCTTTTGATCATGCTCGCCTGTACCGTCATAAATCCAACCACGAGTACCACAAATTGCAATATCACCATCAGAATAGCAACTATTGTGCAAAATGCTTATCGTGTCAAATTTATTTTCACACAAAAATTCGTTTATTTTGTTTGCGGTGCTCCACCAATAATCATGATTACCCTTTAATATTATCTTTTTACCAGGCAAATTGTTAATAAACTCGAAATCGGGTTTAGATTCCGCTAAAGAAATACCCCACGAAACGTCACCGCCGATTACAACAGTATCATCGTCATTAACCAATTTTTTCCAATTTTTTTCGATGCGCTCAACGTAGTTATCCCAACCGCCAAAAATATCCATTGGCTTGTTAGACCCTAGTGGCAAATGCAAATCTGCAATTGTAAATAAATTCATTTTTGTGTTTCACCTACCTTGGTATAAAGTAAATATTTTTGCAAATAATAATTTTGGCTAAAAGCCAAGAAAGGAAGTCGTTTAAAATGGATATGAAATCATCTTGTAAAACCGAAAATTGTATTAAATGTAGTGTAAAAAACTGTGTGCACCACACCGAAAATGATTCTTGCTCTGCAGGCACAATTCAGGTTGGTAACTGTACCGCTAATTGTTGTAGCGAAACATGTTGCGACACATTTAAAGCAAGACATTAATACTGCAACAATATCCGACTCTAAAAAAGAGTCGGATATTTGTTTTTAATTAATTTTTAGACAGTTGCAAACTGCAGTATACATATCCTCTTTTTTATAGATATCCTTAAATCTTGCGGTAGCGTTTTTAAGTTCTGCAAGAGGTGTTGGTACAGTTGTACGAGTAAGATCTGATAGAGCGTCTACTGTATCAAATTCGCTCTCTGGAATATCATTTGAAAGCGCGGATAAAACACTCTTTGCAAACTTGTATGGAGATGCAGTTGACGCAATAAGAACAGGTCTGTTATCGCCTGTTTTTTCTATATATTGTTCGTAAGCATTTACAGCAACTGCAGTGTGTGTATCACACAAATAACCATACTCGTCAAATGTATTTTTAATGGTCTTAAGCGTACCGTCATCATCACAACAAGCGCCAAAGAATAAACTTTGTAACTTGGCAAGGACAGTATCGTTTACAGTAAACTTACCGTCATTTGCAAGTTGAGATTGAATATCGGCAATGTACTTATCATCACCATCCGCAAGAATATAAAGCATACGCTCAAGGTTGCTTGAAATAAGAATATCCATTGATGGTGACATAGTGGTATAAAACTCGCGATTGCGGTCATATACACCTGTATTTATAAAGTCGGTAAGCACGCGATTAGCGTTTGATGCGCAGATAAGTTTATTTACCGGAACACCCATTTCTTTTGCATAATACGCTGCTAAAATATTACCAAAATTGCCTGTAGGAACAACGATATTAAAGCCGTTAGATAAATCGTCACCTTTAGCTAACATATCGCAGTAAGCAGAAATATAGTAAATAATTTGTGGAACTAGTCTACCCCAGTTAATAGAGTTAGCCGAAGAAAATTCCATACCATTTTGCGCTAAAGTTTCTTTTATAGCGGCATCGGTAAATATCTTTTTAACGCCTGACTGTGCGTCGTCAAAATTACCCTTGATTGCGCAAACGTGAACGTTATTACCCTTTTGTGAATCCATTTGCAATTTTTGCATTGGGCTTACGCCTTCACTTGGATAAAATACGATAATTTCGGTATTTTCAACGTCTTTAAAGCCTTCAAGAGCAGCTTTACCTGTGTCACCAGATGTAGCAACAAGAATAACGGTCTTTTTGCCGTCTGCCGCTTTTTTGGTAGAGGTTGTAAGTAAATATGGCAAAAGTTGAAGCGCCAAATCCTTGAACGCGCAGGTAGGACCATGCCACAACTCTAGAATGTTTATCTTATCGCCAAGTTGAGCTAGAGCTGCAGGCTTGTCATCGTCAAAACTGCCCGTATATGCGCCGTTTACACAAGCTGAAATTTCCTCATCAGTAAAATCGGTAAGATATTTTTTAAGTATATATTCAGCCTTACCAATATAATCAAGCTCTGAAAGATTTGCAAAATCTTTGGTATCGAGCTGTGGTATGCTTTCGGGTACGTAAAGACCGCCCTCAACCGAAATACCATGAGCAATAGCAAATGCCGATGATACCTTTATATCATTATTTCTTGTGCTTACGTAATTCATTATAATTCCCCTTTGTTATTGAAAAAATTATATGCATTATAGAAGAAAATTTTATCTAAAATTTCTTTATTTATATTTCTTGAATTTAAATATTCATACAGCGATGGTATTTGTGAAATATCACCGAGTCTTTCGTCTAAATCACAACCATCAAAATCAGAACCCATACTCAAATAATCTTCAAATCCCAATTCGAGTATGTGATAAACGCTTTTATATATGTTTTCAAGCGTGTCGCCTTCACCTAAAAACAATGGATAATAACAAAGACCAAATATACCTTTTTTGTCGACCAACGCTTTAATTTGATCGTCGTCAACGTTTCTGCAATGTTTATTGACGTATTCAAAACAAGTGTGAGTAATAAGCGGTCTGTCGGCAAGTTCAAGCGCCGGATAATATGATTTTTTGTTGATATGCGCTAAATCAAGCATAATACCGTATCGGTTTAGTTCTTTTATAACGTCTTTACCCACGACATTAAAGTCGCCGTCACTAAATGCGCCGCCTGCAATTTGATTTGCAGCATTATACGTAAGTGTTGTTGCTCTAATGCCGTCATTGTGCATTATTTCAATACGATTTAGAGTATCTTCAACCAAAAGTCCACCCTCAACTGTCAAAATAGGTGTTAAATTTTGTGCTTTAGTCTTAAACTCGTTTTTTAAAAAGGCAACTGCTTTCTTATAGTATTCAAACGGTTCATCAGTGCCGTCATTAATAAACACAGGAAAGCATTGATGCCATTCATCAAACGCCGCTGCCTTTTGGGCGGTTACGTTAAGAGCAACATCGTCAAATGCAATATTTTCTTTTAAGCATCTATAAGCTACGTCGGCATGCAAATCAAAATATTTCATAAAATCACCTAAAATGCATTTTCGATATAATTGAGTCTAAATTGAAATACTCCGTCGGTTTCGTCAACAATTGTAACTTCAGCAACGTCAATGCGCGGCGGTAATTTAGTGCGAAGACGTCGCATAAAGCTGTTTGCGGCGTTTTTAGTACGTTGTTGCTTAGCAATGTCAACTGCCTCTACACCGCTTACAAGCGCGTTACTTTGTCTGGTTTTAACCTCAACAAAAGCGATACACTCGTTATTTTCTGCAACTATATCTAGCTCGCCATAGCGACTATCTCGCCAGTTGCGTTTAATTATTATGTAACCTTTTGATTTTAAATACTGCGCTACAAAGTCCTCACCCGCTTTACCAACTAAAGCGGAACGTTCATTACCCGAGTACATTTTTCAAAAAAGATAGGCGGTGAATTTCACATACGCCGTGTTGTTTAATCGCTTCATAATGCGCTTTTGTACCATAGCCTTTATGTGAGCTAAAAAGATACTCTGGATATTTTTTATCATATTCAAGCATTAAGCGGTCACGAGTAACCTTTGCAAGTATAGATGCCGCCGCTATCGAATATGATTTTGAATCGCCTTTTACAACAGTTTCACAAGGTATGCTTATACCTTTAGGCACTCTATTACCATCAATAAGAGCAAAATCGGCATTTGTTTCTAGCCCTTCAATTGCGCGATTCATTGCGATATAAGTAGCCTCTAAAATATTATATTTTTCTATTTCTTCAAGCGTTCCATACGCTATGCTGTATGCTATCGCTTTTTCGATTATTACGTCATAAAGCAATTCGCGTTTTTTCTCACTAATCTTTTTAGAGTCGTTAAGTCCTTCGATTTCACAATCATCGGGTAAAATAACCGCAGCAGCGCATACGGGACCAGCTAGCGGTCCGCGACCTGCCTCGTCAACGCCGCAAACAAACTTATAACCTTTGTTTTGGGTCTCTTTTTCATAACTAAAATCAGGCACTTTATTCAACCCTTTCGAGAGTAATTTTACCTATTTTACAATTGCGATATTCTTCCAAAAGCATTGCTGCCGCACGCTCGGTATCGGTCTCGCCGCCTCTAATCATCATACCGCGTTTCTTACCCAAAAGACAAAGAGAATCATAGCTATCTTCTGGAAATTTGGTTATTTTATATCTTTCTTCAAGCAATTGCGGATATAAAGGAATAAGTAGCTCTAATAATCGCATTGCAAGTAGCTCTGTATCCATAATTCTATCGGTCACAGCGCCTGTAAAGCCTAGATGCTCACCTACTGTTTTATCTTCGAATTTTGGCCACAAAACACCGGGAGTATCGAGTAGTTCGAGTTCTTTATCAATAGTAAACCACTGATTACCGCGAGTAACACCAGGTCTGTTTTCAACCTTTGCGCGACCGCCGCCCGCAATTCTATTAATAAAAGATGATTTACCAACGTTTGGAATACCGATTACCATAACGCGTAGTGGCTTTCCAACCATACCTTTAGCACGATAAGACTCGAGCTTATCTGCCAAAACTTTTTTTACAGTATCTTTAAACGCATTTATACCTTTACCGTTTTTACAATCAACCGGAATAGCATAAATGCCTTGTGATTTGTAATATTCAATCCACTCGCGTGTAGCGGATTCATCTGCCATATCACACTTATTAAGCAATATTAAATGTGGCTTATCGCCAATGATTTCTTTTAGTTCAGGATTTCGACTACTTACGGGAATACGCGCGTCAACAATTTCGGCAACGGCATCAATAAGTTTAAGCTGCTCACCAATTTTGCGACGTGTTTTTGCCATGTGCCCCGGAAACCACTGAATAGTTTGGGTGTTATCAATCATTATCGATACCCCCTATTTTATCAAGAGGCAATATTCTAAATAAAGCTTTACCTAAAATATAACGTGTATCAATCATTCCATACTCGCCAATTTGTGGGGAACGGCTATCAAAAGAATCGTTGCGATTGTCGCCAAGCACAAATACGCAACCCTTATCAACAATTACAGGGAATTTAACACCATGATTAACGTTTGTTGGTGTTTTTGTATACGGCTCATCCAAGGCAACGCCATCAACGTAAACTATGCCCTTTTCAAAGTTGATATCAACCATTTGACCTTCAACGGCAATAATACGTTTAATAATAGGAGTATTGCTGCTATCCATAGTATAAATACTATTTTCCTTATTACGAGAAACAACTACAATATCTCCTACTTTTGGTTCGTAAAAGAGATTTGAAATAACAATTTTTTCGCCATCGTAAAGGGTGTTTTCCATCGATGATCCATCTATTGTGGCGATACGAAAAAGGAAACTAAAACAAATTACAACTACAATAATGGCGTGAACCAAAACTTCTAGCCAATCAAAAACAAATTCTTTGGTAGAACGCTCAGTAACTATATCATCAATAATTTCAACGTTTTCATCAAGATTTTCTTCTAATATAAAATCCATATCATCAGAAAAATCATTATCTTTTACAAAATCATTATCGTTCACAATAACACCACCCATACAAATAAAGTTAAAGGGACAAGGCTACGCCCCGTCCCCCACTCATTAATCTGATTAACCGATAAGTTCTTTAACCTTTGCAGCCTTACCAACGCGATCACGCAAATAGTAAAGTTTTGCACGGCGAACACGACCCTTACGTACGAGCTCAACCTTAGCAACGATTGGTGAATGAACAGGGAATACACGTTCAACACCTACACCGTAAGATACACGGCGTACTGTAAAGGTTTCTGCGATACCGCTATTGTTCTTAGCAATAACTGTACCTTCGAAGATCTGGATTCTTTCCTTCTCGCCTTCTTTGATTCTTACGTGAACCTTAACTGTGCTACCGATCAAAATTTCTGGTGCATCAGCTTTGAGTTGAGAAGCAACCAATTCTTTAACTGCGTCCATCAAATTTTCCTCCTTAAATTTTTTCAGACGTTCATAAACAATTTATGCCAGAGGACCATCCGCTTCAATGTCGATTTTTTCGGCACCAAACCCACCTTTTAAGGCAAGGTGAAATCAAATGCTCAAATATATTACCACAAGTCACTAGAAAAATCAAGCATTTTTTTAATATTTTTTTAATTTATGTATAGTCCATTTCTGGAATATCTATTTTATCGTATATCGATAATATTTTTTCACTTATATAATTATAATTCGTTATCGTGTACTGTTGTCCATCCGAATCGGTAAAAGTATCGGAAGCAATACTATAACTTAAATCCTTACCATCAATATTAATTTTTATCATATATTGCCAGCCATTTGTATTGCCACAAGTATTAGGAGCTTTTTCAATTTCTCTTAAAACTTCAAGCACCTCGTTAACAACAGAAGAACTGCTGGTTGTTTTACACTTTGGTGGTGACGGCATTTTAACGATTGTAACCTCTTGTGTGAATCTATTTGCCTGATTATTTGCAGCGCCACTCGACGTAGTATCATCAGCGCTACAACTTGCCAATGATAAACAAACAACAAAAGCAATGATAATCGATAATAACTTTTTCATAAATCCACTCCCCTTTTTGTAAATAATACAATTCAAAAGCTTAAAAGGTTGCATTTTATATTGTGATTATATTTGATTTTATCAAAAAAATCAATTTAAAATTAAATAAACTGTTGACAAAACACCCTATTTAGTGCGATAATATGCTTGGAATTTTATGTACATATTATATATGTAGTTGACTGTGAGGTTTCTTTAATGCGTGTAATTACTGGCATTGCTCGTGGCAAACGTCTTGCAACTGTGCCCGGCACCGATATTGTTCGCCCTACTGGCGATAAGGTTAAAGAAGCGCTTTTTAGTTCAATTCAGTTCGATATTGAAGGCAGACGCATACTTGATTTATTTGCGGGTAGCGGTCAGCTTGGTATTGAAGCATTAAGCCGCGGCGCCCAAAGCGCAACCTTTGTTGATGCTAATGACGCATCAATTAAAGTGGTTAAACAAAATCTTGATAACACCGGCCTTGCTGATAAAGCTCAGGTTGTAAAGAGTGATTATTCCACCTTTGCCCTACGCTCATCACAAAAGTTTGACATCGCTTTTCTTGATCCACCATATTTGGCAGGCATATTAGAAGATGCGGTTGTTAAAACAATTCCTCTTATGAGTGAATTTGGCCGAATATTTTGCGAGCACCCAAGCGAACTTAAAATGCCTGAAAAGGTCAATGACTTTACCGTATGTAAAGTTTATAAATATGGCAAAACACTTATAACCGTTTACCAAAAGGAAGTGGCTGACAATGAGTAAACGAATTGCCGTTTGTCCGGGTAGTTTTGACCCTATTACAATGGGGCATCTAGATATTATAACCCGAGCTGCTGCAATGTTTGACGAATTGATTGTCGTAGTAATGAATAACGACAAAAAGCACTACACCTTTTCCCCATCCGAGCGCAAAGAGATGATAGAAAAGTGTGTTACAAATTTAAGCAACGTACAGGTAGATATAGATGATGGTTTGTTAGCGAATTACGCCGCAAACAAAAATGCCTGCGCAATTATCAAGGGTTTACGCGCTATGTCCGATTTCGAGTATGAATTTCAGATGGCGCTTACCAATAAAAAACTTAACCCCAACGTAGAAACGTTATTTCTTACCACAAGCGCTCAAAACATGTATTTGAGTTCGAGTATGGTAAAACAGATAGCCGGCATGGGCGGAGACGTTACTGATTTTCTTCCCGAGGTTATCTACGATGATGTCTTAAAAAGAATATCGTCTAAAAAATAATTAATTGTAAATAAATCACGGAGGATGAATTAAAATGACACTTGACGATTTACTAGAACAGTTTGATGAGGTACTTGACAGCGGTATCAAAATCCCAGGCAAAAAATCAATAGTAGATATCGAAAAACTACGCGCAGTTGTTGACGATATCCGTCTAAACATACCAGGCGAAATCAAGCAGGCTCGCGGTATTGTTGCTGACCGTGCTGACATTATTACAACAGCTAAGCGTGAAGCTGACGGCATTATCCGTACTGCTGAAGAAAAAGCAAAAGCTATGGTAGCTCAAGAAGAAATAGTTAAGATGGCTCAAGAAAAAGCTACCGAAATTATTTCTAACGCTCAAGGCAAGGCTAAAGAAATGCGTCGCGCAGCTCAAGAATTTGTTGACGATATTATGCGTCGCGCTGACGAAGGTCTTACTGCTAACCTTGGTGAAATTCGCAAGACTCGCGCTGCTCTTAAGCAACAAACACCTGTTGCAAAATAATTTATTTAACAAATTGACCGCAGACTTTAATTTGTCTGCGGTCTTAAATTTTGCAAATAAAAAAGCACTCACAAAAATAGTGAGTGCTTTAATTTATGTTTTAATTAAGCTTTGCCAACTGAACCAAAAAGTTCCATCTTTTCTTTAACGGTTTCTTTAATAGCTTCAAAACCAGGAGCTAGAAGCTTACGTGGGTCAAAGCCCTTACCCTGAAGATCCTTACCTGCTTCAACGTACTTACGAGTAGCATCAGCAAATGCAAGCTGACACTCGGTATTAACGTTAATCTTTGAAACACCCAAAGAAATAGCCTTTTGAATCATATCTGCTGGGATACCTGTACCGCCGTGAAGAACAAGTGGCATATCACCTGTGAGCTGTTGGATAGCGTCGAGTGTATCAAAGCTAAGACCTGCCCAGTTTTCTGGATATTTACCATGAATGTTACCAATACCTGCTGCAAGCATTGTAACACCCAAGTCAGCGATCATCTTGCACTCGTTTGGATCTGCACATTCGCCTGCACCAACAACACCATCTTCTTCGCCACCGATTGAGCCAACTTCTGCTTCAAGTGAAAGACCGAGTTCGTTACAAATACCAACGAGTTCTTTTGTCTTTTCAATATTTTCTTCGATTGGATAGTGTGAACCATCGAACATAACTGATGAGAAACCAGCTTCGATGCACTTCTTTGCACCTTCATAGCTACCGTGATCAAGGTGAAGTGCAACTGGTACTGTAATACCGAGCTCTTCAATCATAGCTTTAACCATATTTGTAACGGTCTTATAACCGCACATATATTTACCTGCGCCTTCAGATACACCCAAAATTACTGGTGAATTCTGTTCTTGCGCGGTAAGAAGAATAGCCTTGGTCCATTCAAGATTGTTGATGTTAAATTGACCTACGGCATATTTACCTGCTTTAGCTTTTGTAAGCATTTCTTTTGCTGATACTAACATTTTAAATATCCTCCAAGTGTTTTAAATTTACCAAATTATTTTATACTATAGATATAGTAAAATCAAGTGTAAATTATAAGAATTTACAACTTATTCACCTTTTATCTCATCTTCTGAATCATCCGGCTCTTTTTCAAGCAGACTAGGATCACGAAAATATGTACTCATCTTGCGGAAAGCCAAGGCAAAATAACTACCTGTTGCTATACGCTCATCCATAACCACGCCAATAGGCATAGATTTTTCAAAAACAATTTCTCCGCCCTTGCGTTTTGGCACCTCACGGTTGTTACCCATCGCAAAGAACATGCTAGTAGTACCAAATTCGTAACAGTGATGGTAAATGTGATTTGTTCTAATAGAAGCAAGATTTGTAAGACCTAGACTCATGTGGAACGGCGACATATCAAGTATCGATTTAGGCAAGAAACCGTGCTTATCACACCACTTTATTAAACCAACTGCAAGTCCAACAAGACCGGGAACGCGAAGTATAGCCTTCATAATCTTTTCTGTACCGTTGTTTTCTGGAGCTGTGCGATTTTCTTCAACGTATTTGTTAATGATATCATTAACCTCGAAAATAGTATTATTTTCGTCAAAATACATTTTAGACATCGTGCCATGTCCTACTTCGCCCGGTTTTAAAACAACCATACCAACGGCAATCTCGTTGCGTTGATATATCTTTTTATTTACAATAAAACGATTAAGTTCGGGAAAATATTTTAACGTACGAACGTACGCCGCAAGCACAACTGCCATGTGACTTATATTTATACCCTGTTTACGCTTCTCATTGATGTATTCCTTGATTGGATCAGCCGGAATATCAATAGTAATCATATTCATAGAGTCGACACGCTTGGTCATCATATATGGCATAAGCGTACTCATAGGGTCGAGGTTCTTTACTCGTTTACCATCTGCTCTCAAATATTTCCCACCTTTAAGACAATTTTAGCTATTATAACACAAAATATGTAAAAAAACAATACTTTTCAACAAATTATAAGGAGTGAATTTTCACAAAATCAGATATTTGATTTTGAATATTATCTGCATCAACCAAAAAACTTATTCCATGATCAGCATTATCAACCAAACAAATATACTTTTCTGCACGCGCAGCATTATAAGAAATTTCACTCATTTCGCAAGGCACAAAATCATCACACTTACCATGAATAAAGAAAATAGGTATATCGGACTCTGACAAAGCTTTTATAGTATCAATTTCACAAAGACTAAACTTGCCGAATATTTTGCAAGCAACGTTTAAAACCGGAATAATTGGAGTAGCGTTTATTTTAAACGATTGGCGCGCAACTTTCTTTATAATGTCGGTAGCGGCAGTAAAACCGCAATCGGCAATTATACCGCGTACGTTTTTAGGAAGGTCGAGATTTGCCGCCATCATAACGGTCGATGCGCCCATTGAAACACCACTTAAAAAGACGTTTTTAGGAGCATAGTTATTATTCACGTATTCAACCCACGTTAAAACGTCATGACGTTCTTTTATACCAAAAGAAATTATCTTGCCTTCACTCTCGCCGCTTGCACGTTGGTCAACAACCAAAACGTTTAAACCAAGCTCGATATAATATTTCACTACACAAGCGAAGTCGAATCGACCGTCCGAACGATAACCATGAAAAAGCAATATTGTAGTATCGGAATCATTATTATAATATGATGCCGCAAGACGCAAATTATCAAAGCTTTTGGTATAAATTCTCTCGGACTTGATACTGTCTATGTAATTGAATCCAGCTTCAAAAGCAGCTCTATATTCTGCCAAGGGTCCAGAGTCGATGTCCATAATACGAATATCATTTCTAACAAAGGCGGTTTTAAACGCCCACAATAAGCCGAGAATCACCAATAAAATCACAGCAGATATTATTATCAAAAACCAAAGCATAACTACACCCCGTTTCATTTATACGTTGATTATAACATATTTTCTCTAAATAATAAACTATAAATTTAATTTATATAATTGACAGTAAGTTTATTGTGTGATAAAATTTGCTATAAATAACTTCGAAAGGAGAATTTTATAATTGAATAACGTTTTTATATCAAATTCTCCAAAGAATACTAGAGAAATTGCGTCACAGCTTGCATCAACCCTAAACGGCGGCGAAGTAATAGCGTTTTACGGTGATTTAGGTCAAGGCAAAACCTGCTTTGTAACAGGTCTTGCCGAGAGTTTAGGTTTTAGTGGCGAGGTCTCTTCCCCAACGTTTGCAATCATTAATGAATATCTTGGTGGCAGGCTTGATCTTTACCACTTTGATATGTACCGAGTAACCGACTGGAACGATTTGTACTCTACCGGTTATTTCGAATATATGGAATCTGGCGGTGTTTTGGCGGTTGAATGGAGCGAAAACATCGAAACTGCGCTACCCGATGACGCTATTCGCGTTACAATAAGACGTGTTGACGAAACAACTCGTGAAATAACAATAAACCGAGGTGAGAGTGTATGAAAATATTAAGCGTTGAGTGCTCAGCTACACCAGCTTCTTGCGCTATTATTGACGACGGCAAAATTATCGCTAGTTCATTTATCAATACAAAACTCACCCACTCCCAAACGTTAATGCAAATGATTATCAACACTCTTGATAATTCAGCAACAAAACTTAGTGATATTGATAAAATCGCAATAGCGGTAGGTCCTGGTTCTTTTACAGGACTACGTATCGGCATTAGCGCGGTAAAAGGTCTTGCAGCACCTAGTAAGCTGCCTTGCATACCCGTTTCTACACTTGACGGTATGGCAGAAATGTTTGTAAGTCAAGACTGTGTTATTTGCGCTGTAATGGATGCTAGATGCAACCAATTTTACAACGCGTTATTCGAATCAAACAACGGTACTATCACCCGCCTATGCGACGATAGAGCATTACTTGGCGACGAGTTAAAGCAAGAGCTTATTAAAATATCTACCGATAAAAAGATAATTCTTTGCGGTGACGGCGCAAACCTGTTCTATAAAACGGTATCAGATATGCCAAACGTTTCACTCGCCCCTGAATTTTTAAAATATCAGTCAGCGATAGGAATAGGTTTGTTTGCATACAAAAATAACGATACAGTTACTGCTGTATCACCCGAAGAACTTTTACCACTATATCTTCGCTTGCCACAGGCAGAGCGCGAATTAAAAGCAAAAACGGAGGCACAAAAATGAAAATAGTTATTGGATGCGATCACGGCGGTTTTGACCACAAAAACGCAATTGTAGAACACTTAAAATCAAAAGGTCACGAAGTAGTTGACTGCGGTATTTATGAAAACAAATCGGTTGACTACCCCGATATTGCAGTAAAAGTTTGCGCAGAAATCACAAGTGGTAACTGCGAGCGCGGCATTTTGGTTTGCGGCACTGGCATTGGTATGTCACTTGCAGCCAACAAGGTTAAAGGAATTAGAGCGGCAGCTTGTAGCGAACATTTCTCTGCAAAATATACTCGCTTGCACAATGACACAAATATCATTTGCCTTGGTGGTCGCGTGCTTGGAATTGGTACTACGCTTGAACTTGTCGACTTATTTATTGAAACCGAGTTTGAAGGTGGCAGACACCAAACAAGAGTTGACAAAATTATGGCAATCGAGAACAACTAAATACACAAATTTAAAAGCCACACGTTTTGTGTGGCTTTTTTATTATATCTATTAACCGGTTATGGTAGTTTTTTCAACGCATGAATATTGCGAAAGCAACCAATACTCTGCCGTTTGCATATCAATTTCGTGACCACCGTCAAAAATATCAAGATAAACCGACGCGTCGGGATATTTTGATATGATTTCATTGTACAATGATAAACTATGCGATACAGGAACTACCGGATCGTGCTTACCGTGAAAAATCTTTAGATTAGATTTTGCAATATGTTCGATATAACTCATTGGCGAACGTTTTGCCATTTCGTACGTATCATCATTACAACACGCCTTAACGTGACGAGCATAATTTGGATTTTGGACCTGCCATTTTTCAAGATCGGTAATTGGCACGTAAGCGCCTATCGCCTTAAAATACTCTGGGCACATTCCCGCCATCAAAAGCGCCATGTGTCCCCCACCGCTAAGTCCTAACAAAAATATATTATCTTTGTCAATATCATAGTTATCACAAGCAAAATCTATCGCATCTTTTACGTCCTGCTTTGCAAAATCAGAACCGCAAGCACGAACACAATTGGGATTTGTGTTTAAATTACTGCCTCTAAACTCAGGCAAAAGCAAATTAAAATTATGTTTTTCGGCTAGTGGCAACATATTACCAATTTGATTAAATCTATCAAAACTCCAGGTATGAAGCCCAATAAGTAGTGGTCTGTTTTTTGAGCTAGATTTATACAAAAGCGACGGTTGAATTGTTCCGTCCAGCGTAGATTTTACAAGTATTTCCTCTTGAACCATTTACTTTATCCCCTATCTTATTAGTTTCAAAGCTTCTTTAATATTCTTAACGCCAATAAGTTCGATGTTATCGGGTTTGTTGGTAATTTGCTTTATACAACTTTTTGGCAATACGCACTGTGTAAACCCTAGACGCGCCGCCTCGTTAACGCGGGCTTGTACACGTGATACACTACGGATTTCGCCCGAAAGACCGACCTCGCCAAACGCTATCATTTTTTCTTCTAGCGGATTATCACGCAGTCCAGATACAAGCGCCATACAAACCGCCAAATCGCACGCAGGCTCGTCCAACTTCATACCACCAACAACGTTAAGATACGTATCAAGATTAGAAAAATAGAGTCCCTGACGTTTTTCGAGTATAGCGAGCAAAAGATTTAATCTATTATAATCAAAACCGTTTGCCATACGTCTTGGATTACCAAAACCCGTTGTAGTAACCAACGCCTGCACTTCTGAAAGAATTGGTCGCGTACCCTCAATAACACAAGTGATACAAGCGCCCGACACGTTACTCATTCTGCCCGACAATAACATTGCAGATGGATTTTCCACCTCGCTAAGTCCGGTATCGCGCATTTCGAAAACGCCAATCTCATTAGTAGAACCAAAACGATTTTTAATGGCGCGTAAAATTCGATACGACTGGTTACGTTCGCCCTCAAAATAAAGCACTGTATCCACAATGTGCTCAAGCACCTTTGGTCCTGCGATGTCGCCGCCTTTGTTAACGTGACCTACGATAAATATTGGAATACCAAGCGATTTACCGGTGCGAAGCAACATATTTGTAGACTCTCTTACTTGCACGATACTACCCGCCGAAGATGAAATTTCGCTAATTTGCAAGGTTTGAATCGAGTCTATCATTACAAGGTCGGGTTTCTCGGCCATAATATACTCACAAATTGATTGTGTGTCGGTTTCGGTCATGATGGCAATATTATCACCGCTTACACCCAAACGCTTAGCGCGCAACTTTATTTGTACGGCAGACTCCTCACCAGAAACGTAGAGAATATTTAGCTTATCCCGCATACTCTCGCACATTTGCAAAAGTATTGTAGATTTACCAATACCTGGATCACCACTAAGCAAAACGATAGATCCTTTTACTATACCGCCACCAAGAACACGGTCGAGTTCGCCTATTTCGGTAACGTGACGTTCCTCGTCGGTAATATCTATTTGAGAAAGAGATTT
Organism: Clostridia bacterium; assembly: GCA_017537245.1. Taxonomy (GTDB): domain Bacteria; phylum Bacillota; class Clostridia; order Oscillospirales; family Acutalibacteraceae; genus UBA737. The sequence goes on from JAFYLD010000018.1 coordinate 18,997, forward strand.
AGCGCTAGATACAACCTTCTTAACAGCGCTAGATGACATAGTACCTACCGCCGCTTTTTTATCGGCAATAACCTCTTCTTCCAACGTATTCCATTCGTTACAGTTAGGACATTGTCCCATCCATTTTGGTGATTCATAGCCACATTCTTGACAAACGTAAATCGTCTTTATCTTTCCTGCCATATTAACTCCTTATATTAAGAATTGTAAAAATCCATTATGCCACTAACAATAGCAAGCGCCATTTTAGTTTGATAATCATCGTTTTTAAGATTTTCTAAATCTCTGTTATTGCTTAAAAATCCACACTCTACGATAACAGTCGGTACAACCGCATTTTTTAGCAAATACGTGCTATCTGTCCCACGCTTAATCACACGATTATTTTCAGGTTGAATAAGTGTTTTGATACTTGACTGCACACAGCCTGCAAGCGTTTTTGCTTCGTCATAATTTTTGGTATAAAAGACCTGCGCTCCGCTTGCTGCCGAGGTGGTAAATTTGTTTAAATGAATACTTACGTATATCGCGTCGGGGTTGTCTTTCATGAGTTGTACCCTATGGGTTAGATCGCTCTTTTTACGTTTTGCAATAGTTTGCGATGAATCATGCTCTGTGCCAACGTCGTCTTCACGTGTCATAATAACATCACAACCATAAAACTTAAGCAAAGAATAAAGCTTTTTCGATATTTGTAAATTTATGTCTTTCTCTATCGTACCATCACTAGCCGCCGCGCCACCGTCAAATCCACCGTGGGCTGAGTTAGCCAATACTACACTTTTTTGTTTATCTTGTATATTTTGTCGATTTTTGAGTGGTTAATTTCACTAAATTTTCCACTCTAGTCTAATTTCTCTCTTGCCATCCTTTTTGAGCTTTCCAATGAAGATTTTACTTATAAATTCATCGGCAATCTCAAATGTAAGGGTGTCAATTTTTCGGTACTTTTCGAGTATCGATTTTGTATCCGTTTTTGCTTCGCCGCCCGTAAGTGTTGCAAGCTTTGATTTCAAAATTTCGATGCGTTTTTCTGTATCAAGGGATTCCTTTTGATAGCTTTCTCGGTATTTAGTAAACTCCTCTACGCTGATGATACCGTCTAATTTATCGGTGTACATCTGAGCCATTCGGTTATCGTTTCGCTTTACCTTTTCTTCAAGCTCTGCAATCTGCGATTCTAAAGTTTTAGCACCGTTCTTTTTCCTTTTAGGTGCATCTAACTTGCCAATCCGCTTTTTATCGTAGTATTTATCAAGTAATTTATTGATTTCATCTACTACGATTTGCTCTAACTCGTCAAGGCGAATACTGTGCTCGTTATCACAGACTCCGTTAGTGGTTTTCCGAGTTCTGCAGGAAAGATAGTTATATCTACCGTCACGCAGCTTATAACTCATTTTCCACATTGTGTTGCCACACTCGGCACAAAACACCTTTTTAGCAAGTGAATAACAACTGCCACTTGGAATTTTTTGACCTCTGCCACGGGAAAGCCGAATTTCCTGAGCCTTAAAAAAGGTTTCTTTAGAGATAATCGGCTCGTGGGTATCCTCAACAATATCCCACTCACTTTGTGGCTTTTTACGGCGTTTTCCCGTTTTGTAGTTTATAACCTCTTGTCTTCCCTGAACCAAAGCACCTGTGTACTCAAATCGGCGAAGAATTGCATATACAGCCGAATCGGACCAGGTTGTCCGTGGCGCATTGTTCTTCTCATAGTTGCCGTTATAATACTTAGAGCCAAGTTCCTTTTTGTGAACACAAGGCGACGGAATCATTTCATCATTTAATATTTTTGCAATGCTTATGTACCCGAGTCCACCGATATATAAATCAAATATCCGCTGAACTGTAGGTGCTGCAACCTCATCAATAATTAAATGATTCTTGTTGTCGGG
>JAFYLD010000019.1 GCA_017537245.1 Clostridia bacterium
ATATTATATTATACATATTTATATATAAATTTTCAAGTAGATAAAAAACACTTTATTTTTCATTGTTAGAGTAGTATAATACAATTAATTAAAAGGGGCAGGTGAGATAATGACGTTTGAAACCGTATCGCAAGCAGCGGCAAGATTAAACGTTACCGCAAGGGCAGTTCAAAAATGGGCCAAAGAGGGAAAAATCGAAGGCGCGCAAAAGGTTGGTCGTGACTGGATGATACCGGTTGAGGCAAAAATATCTAAAAAAACCAGTATGGCTACAGGTATTCAAAAACTAACCGGCGTACCGTTTCCAATGTTTCAAATACCTGATATTTTAGGTGAAGCAATTGAAGAAATAAATAAAATAGAAGATGAAGACGAGCGTAATATTGCGCTTGGCGAGTATTATTATTTTAAAGGCGAACTTCAAAAGGCGTCTGAAATTGCTGAATTATATCTCAATTCGCCTAATCTTTGTTGGAGAATGTCGGCGGCGCTTTTTTATACCTTTGCAAATCTTAATGCAGAGCACATGCAAAAGGCCAAATTTTCTTCCGATATTTTGAGAAGAGAGTTAGAAAGAATTGATTTAAACGATAAAGCCAGCGCCAAAGAAAATGCTCTTATTATATTCTCTACTGTATGTCTTAAAACACAATTACAAATTCCTTTTGATAACACACCGCCAATAGAAGAACACATTAAATATATGGGCGATGGTATGAAGGCAATTTCGTGCTATCTATCGGCTTATAAGGCGTATTTAGCAAAGGATTATTCTCGCTCTTTGGGTATTGCGCAAACCGCGATTAGTTGCGCATCGATGAACTTTCCAATAGCGATGATATATTTAAAGATTATGTGCGCTATTGATTGCGTTAACTTAATGCAAACCGAGAAGGCGATAGAATATATTAAGAAAGCTTGGGAAATTGCTAAACTTTATGAATTGTATATGCCATTTGTAGAGCATTATAATTTGCTTCAAGGTTTGCTTGAGAATGCAATTAAAGCGACGTATCCACAAGCGTATGATAAAATTATTTCGCTTGCGCGTATTTATAACACAGGCTGGTACGAAGTTTATAATCGCAGAAATAACGGTGTTATTTCAAGCGAACTTACACCAACAGAATTTACAATTGCCATGCTTTATTCGAGAAATTGGCGCGCCAAAGAAATTGCGGCGCACATGCACATGTCGGATCGTACGGTTACTAACTATATCCAGGTTATATACGAAAAACTCAATATAAACGGCCGTAAGGATTTGGAAAAATATTTGCTTAAATAACAATAAATTCAAACCCGTTCGTCTAAACGAACGGGTTTGTTGCATTCTGTTCGTTTAGACGAACAAAACGAATATACTTTTGTTCGCTTAGACGAACGAAAAACCAGTAAAAAAGGCTCTTTATTCAATTTTTTATTTAAATTTCTTCAGGTTTTGATATAAGTTTTACTGTAAAAAGTTTTCGCGATTTTACGCGTAAACTTTTTATTTTTTTGCTCATTACTTTTGTTTGCTGCGATATTATAATTTGCTTGTAAAACAAACCAATAAGGAGAATACCTATGGCAAAGACAATGAAACGAAGGTTTTGTTTATATGGCGATAGCGTTGAGGTTGTATTTAAGTTTGATGATACAACTAATCGATATTTTGGCGAATATCCAGATTTTGATTTATCGCCGCGAAGTACACCCTGTGGCAAGCAATGGGTTAATGCAACCAAGGATGATTGCGAGTTTGCGGATAGTAAATATAACGATTGCGGATCGTGTCAATATTATAAGTGTGAATGTGACGGCGATTTGATTGGTGTTTGTGAAAACGCACAACTAAGAAAGGATGTTAAGTAAATGAAAAATACTAAGAAGAGAGTAAATAAGATTTTATCAATAATTTTGGCGTTGACTATAGTTGTGTCAACCTTTGCGGGACTTAGTCTTGTAAGCGCGGCAGGTAATCCAAATTTTAATAAGGTTGCCGACAACGCTACACTTGACGGCTGGAAAGAATTTTTTGGTACGTCAACCGCATCAACCAAAAATGCAGGTGGTGTTTGGACCGATAAATCGGTATTTGTTGATAACAACCACGAAGTTTTTCAAAATCTTACCGACGCTTACGGCAACAGTATTAAGCCTACCGTATCGGACGATAGTTTTTTGGTAGCTCTATCGGCGATAGCGTCAAATAAATCAATCGTTGGTTATTCACACATACCAACCGACACCATACTTGTGCTTGACGTATCAAGCTCAATGGGTCCCGGTAACCAATCACACAATAACGATGCAATTGCCGAGTTAGTTGCGGCGGCAAACTCTGCTATGACCGAACTTTTAGCTATTAACAAAAACAACCGTATCGGCGTTGTTTTGTACTGGGGAAGTACAACCACCTTTTTGCCAATAGACCGTTACACAACTACCAATAAGGTTACTGGCACCGATACGCTAAAGTTTTTTGAAACAAATTCTTCAAGAAATCAGGTTACAATTTCATCCGGTGTAAAAGACGGACAGGGAAAATCGGTTCAAGCAAAAACACAAAAAGTTCAGTCAGGCACATATATACAAGGTGGACTTGGTCTTGCGGCTGATATGTTTAAGGCAAAGAGTGACGCGAATGACACCATTATTAGTGGAGACGGCTTTCAAGCAGGAACCCAGCGCAAACCAGTTGTTGTTCTTATGACCGATGGCGCGCCTTCTTATGGTACTACTGCTTATGCTGACCCTGGTAATTCTACACTCGGCTTAAATGCTACTTCAAGCAATAATTTTGCATTTCTAACTCAACTTACCGCAGCAGCAGTTAAAAAAGATATAACAGGCTACTATAACGGTAGCGAAACAATGTTTTACACGTTGGGCTTTAAGATTGGTAGTGACGCTACTGCAAGAAGCGTAGTTGATCCTAGAAATTCTACCTCTACTATTACAAATTTTTGGAATACGTATAAGGCGGCTAGTGTTGGTTCAAACGTAACTATTCGTGACGGCAACCAAACAGTAACCATTAAAAAGAGCGGCAAGGTTGACGATATTGTTTATAACGATGCTTATTACTCGGCCGATTCAAACGACGACCTTGAAGCAGCGTTTAACAAGATGATAAACGAAATTATCATTCAGTCACTCTATAGACCGACTTTGGTTGAAAACAACAATGCCAATATGGAAGGCTTTATCGAGTTTATTGATGATATAGGCGACTATATGAAGGTTCAAGAAATTGAAGGCATTATGGTTGGCGACAAGCTCTTTACAGGCGAAAAACTTTCTGAAAACTTCCGTACGGATGGCGGCGATCTTGGAACGGTTGATAATCCTAACGATATGGGTAACGTTTTGGTTAGCGCAGTTCGTGAAAGACTTCAAATCGACAGTATTGCTGAAGCTCGCGAACTTATCACAAACGCATATACTCACGGTCAGTTAAGTTATAGCAAGCAGGGCTCAAAGGTTACTTTTTCTAACTATATTGGTTGGTATGCCGATGAAAACGGCAAGTATCTTGGCTTTTGGTGCGATAAACACACCTATAAAGACGTGCCAAACGGCGCTAAATACATAAACAAGTCTTACGGTATGTTGGGCGAAATATCTGACAAATATACCGAAAGTGATCTTATGTATACTTCAATTCAGGTTCACACCGAAATTGTTCCACAAGATAGATTTAATTCTAAGGATACCGACAATGTAGTAGCGGGTCACGCGCAGCTCATCTTCCGCGTTCCGGCGGCTCTTATTCCTGTTGTAACCTACGACGTTGAACTTGAAGGCACAGGATACGAAGATGCTAAAAATATTACAATGAACATCAGCGATGCCGAGCCTATCAGACTTTTGTTTGAGGTTGGACTTCGTGATGACGTTAATGAATATAACATTGAGGCGGCTCTAGGCAACAATCACAGAAACGCTAACGGCGAGTACGTGTTCTATACAAACCAGTGGAGCGTAGAACAGTTTGACACAATAATTGATCCTAATAATAGCGAATACATAGCTCCTACCGAGTCGATTAATACCATCGCTTATTTTGAACCAAATTATGAAAACGAGCGTTATTATTATAACGAATTGACTCCAATCTACGTTAAGCAGGGTAGCAGTTACGTTAAATATTCTTCGGCTACAAAGCCTACTGCTAATGATGGAAATGAATATTATCGTCAAATAAATTCATTCGAACTTACCGGCAACGGCAATGAAGCGGTGCTTAAAAAGAGTTATGAAAGAATTTCTAACGCTGCTATTGCACGTATAGAAAAGAGCGATACAAACAACGGTTGGAACATAATAAAAGAAACCGTTCATCGTGTATATGATGAAATCCAGACTCCAAAGAATTCTAATTTAACCAATACCATCGGTTACTCATATTACCCAACGGTTGAACATATCGAAGGCACTCATTACTATGCCGACGCTATTCTTGGTAACAATGGTGTTCTTACAGTAACGCCTGCTACCGGTATTAGCATTACAAAGACGGTTGATGCATCTCTTGAAGGCAATACTGATGAATATACCTTTAACGTAAAAATCGGCGATGATGCGGCAAGATATAGCGTAATTCGTAAAGATGACAAAGGTATGTTCGCGGACTTTGGCGAAAAGATAGAACTCGATTCAGAAGGCAACGGCACCATCAAATTAGTTCCGGGCGAAACTGTGCTTATCGTTGGTATTCCTGCTGGCGTTAGCTACACTGTAAGCGAAGATGTGCCATCAGGCGCTAATTACGAGGTATCAAAGAGCAGCGGTACTTTGGGCGTTATCGAGCAATATCATTTATCAGCGGCAAAATTTGAAAACGCTATTCGTCAAAGCGGTAATCTTATAATTTCAAAACGTGTTGCTCATCCGTTTGGTACTACTCCTGATAGTATTTACAACCACGTATTTAAGTTTGACGCAACACTTAGTGCTAGTGGCGCTATCTATCCTGACGCTACGGTTAGTGCTTACTATTCAACTGCGCCTGACGCTAAATTTGATCTTAACGTTGTAAACAATAAGATCGAGGGTATTGAGCTTAAGGGTAATCAGTCGATAATAATTAAGATTAAAGACGGTTGGACTACTAACGTCACCGAGCAAAGCAATATGCCTAGCGGATTTACACTTACCGATACTAACGTTTCGACAAACAAGACCGTAACAGTTGACACAAACGTTGAATACGTGTTCACAAACACCTATGCTCCAAAGAGTGTTAACGCAGACGTTGTTATCGATGCGTCTAAAGTGTTAAACGGCAGACCTTGGAATAACGACGAATTTACCTTTGCGCTTTATCGTTACAACAAGAGTGCGGCGCAGTATGAGGAAATTGGTCGCGAAACAGTAAACAAGTCAGGTGACTTTGGCGCAAGTTTGACAAACGCTATCAAGTCAGAGGTATTTACCGAGGTTGGTGAATATCACTACATGGTACGTGAACTTGTTCCAAACGAAACCAAGGGTGTTACCTACGATTCGAATTATCGCATTTTCACAGTTGTTGTAACCGATAACGACACCGACGGCAAACTTGAAATTGCCGAGGTAGAGGCAGAAAACGCAGTATCAGTTGCGGCAAACGGCAACGCATACATAGTTGTGGCTAATGATTTTGTAAACGTTTACAAAGCAGAGGGTATTGCCGAAGTTACAATTGAAATTAACAAAATGGTTAATACTCCAAGCGGCATTACCTATAGCCCGGAAGGTTTTGAATTTGGCGTATATGATAACACAGGCAAACTAATAACCCCAATTCACGAAACCGATGCAAACGGTAAAACACAGTTTACCTTTACTTATGACGCAACGGGTGTTGATTATCAAAACAACAAGGTTTATAACTACGTAATCAAGGAAAATAACACCGGTCTTGGCGGTATAACCTATGCCGATGATATTCCGTTTACCGTAACTATAAAGGACAACCTTGACGGTACAATTAGCGCGACAACCAATATTGCCAATAAAAATGGTGACGTTTCGATTGTTGACGTTATAAACGTTTATAGCACAAAGGATATTTCCGTATCAATAGAGGCTACAAAAAAATTAAACGGTCGCGAACTTGTAGCCGGCGAATTTGAGTTTGCACTTTCTGACTCTAACGGCAACGTTATAGCTAACGCAACAAACGATGCAAACGGCCGTGTAGTATTTGAAAGCTTAACGTTTGACAAGGTTGGTACGTACAATTACGTTGTATATGAAAACGAAACCGACGGCAAGGGTGTTACTGTAGATACTACTAAGTACGCAGTACAGGTTGTTGTAACCGATAATAGTGTTGGCAATCTTATAGCAACCGTTAAAGTTAACGGCACTGTAGTTAACGGCTCTACCGCAAGTGCAATAGTGTTTGAAAATAGCTATAAGGCGGCAAAAACCGATATAGTTGTTTTGGCTCAAAAGGTGCTAGAAGGTCGCACGTTGTGTGACGGCGAATTTGAGTTTGAACTTTATTATGGCGACACTCTTATCGCAACTGCAAAGAACGACGTTGACGGAAACGTTAAGTTCGAGAATATTGTTGTTGAGGATGCGGGCGAGTACGAATTTACTGTAAAAGAGGTTAAAGGTAACGACGAGAACGTTGCCTATGACGAAACGGTTTATACAGTAACAGTTACTGTTACCGATAATCTTGACGGTACTCTTAGCTTGGATTACGTATATGCAAACGGTGAAGAAGAGGTAGAGGAAATAGTGTTTAACAACAAATATATTGAACCTACTCCCGATCCTGAACCAATGCCAGATCCAGAGCCTACTCCAGAACCTAAACCACAACCAGAACCTACACCTCAACCCGAATCACCAAAAACCGGTGATGGAGTTAACCTTGCAGGTTGGTTAGCGGTAATGTTCTCAAGCGGTGCAATACTTTTTGCAACGGGCAAAAAACTTAAAAAGGTTAAAAATTCATAAAACAAAAACCCCTTAGATTAAACTCTAAGGGGTTTAGTTTTTTTTAATGCTTTTTCATTTGTCGAAGAAAGAGTAATACCGCAAGGGTAAGTAGTACAAACGCATAGCCTAGCACCCACCAAACGTGTGGGAATATGCCGCTAAAATTGCCCGACAGTATAGCGCGTTGCATTTCTACCGCGTGCACAAATGGGAGCGCGTAGGCAATCTTTTTAAAAGCGCCGCCAACTAGCTCTAGGTCAAACCAAACGCCCGACAACCATGCCGAAAGGTTGGTAAGCAATGCGCCGCAAACACCACCGACTTGCTTGTCGGTAAGTACGCTGCCGCATAGTAATCCGAGCGCGATATATAATATCGAAACGGGGATTATAAAGATTATCGCGTATAAGATATTAACGGTAATCTCTAATCCTAAAACAATTGCCGCAATATAACAAATAACACTTTGCGCTATAGATAGCGGTATTATTGGTAGCGTGTAGCCCAGTATAAAATCAACAGGGGAAAGCGGGGTTGTGTAAAGACGTACTAAAAAAGAGCTGTTTCGGTCTTTTGAGATTAACGTTGCCGAAAAGAGTGACATAAACGCAAGACCAAACACCGTAATGCCTGGAGCGAGTTGCTCAATTTTGAAAAGCTCTACCGGTATGTTTGCCTGTATTGCGCTAAGCAGCAGTATGAGCACTAACGGAAAACCCAGTCCAAAGGCGAGTGTCAAAGGGTCGCGCAGCATTTCTTTTGTGTTGCGAGTGGCAAAGGTTATTGTCCTCATTTTGCTACCCCCTTAACAATGTTTATAAACGCCTGCTCAAAGTTGTCGGTACCGGCTATCTTTTTAATGTTTTCGGCCGTGTCGCAAATAAGCAGTTTACCGTCTTTCATAATACCAATTCGGTCAGATAGCGCCTCGGCTTCTTCCATATAATGTGTGGTGAGTATAATGGTGATTTTGCCTTTAAGCGCGCGTATAATGTCCCACAAATCGCTTCGTGCTAACACGTCAAGTCCAAGGGTTGGTTCGTCTAAAAACAGTATTTTTGGCTCGCAAATAAGCGCCATAGCAATACTTAATTTTCTTTGGTATCCGCCCGATAGTTTGCCGGCCTTTTTACCGATTACGTCTTTAAGTCCCAAAAGCGCAGTAAGTTCGGCTATTTTTTGACGAGTGATTTCTTTGCCGAAACCGTAAATGCCGCACATTAACTCTAAGTTTTCTTTTACCGACAGGGCGGGAGCTACAGCGGTTTCTTGTGGGGAAATGGCAATTATATTTTTAACGGCTGGGGTGTTTGTGATAATACTGTTGCCGTTTAAAAATGCATCACCACTAGTGGGAGCAGTTAGACCGCAAAGCATTTTTATAGTGGTGGTTTTACCCGCACCGTTAACACCCAGTAGCGAAAACAACTCGCCGCTAGTAATATCAAGGCAAAGGTTATCTACCGCGACCACGTCTTTATATTTTTTGGTTAAATTCTTAATTTCGATAGCGTTCATGCCTTACTCCAATCCGTACTGCTTGCGCACGCCTTGATAGGTGTCGGTTATCGTTTTACTAATAATGTCCCAATCAAGCTCGAAATACCCCGTTGCAAGCATTGTAGCTATGCCGTGAACACAAGTCCACATTCTAAAGTGAAATAGGCTTGCCTCATCGCCGCTAAGACCTGTGGCATTTTCAACTAGGTTTGCCACAAATTTATCTAGTGGTAAGGCATAATTTTCATTGGTGCGGTCACGCATAAAAAGCAGTTTGAACAGTTCTTTTTCTTCGCGCGCAAAACGAATATATGCAATACCACTCGCTTTATAAGCGGGGTATTTTTGTTCGTATATTTCGCGGGTGAGATAGTTGTTATATAACTCGTCGGCCTTGTTTATTACCGCAAGGCGCAATTCGTCCATATTAGCAAAGTTTGAAAAAATCGGTTGAGTAGAGCAGTCAAGATATGACGCAAGACTACGCGCATTCAGCGAATCGGCGCCACTTTGTCGCACCATATCAAGTGATGCCGAAATAATATCTTCTTTAGTAATTTTTACCTTTGGTGGCATATTATACCTCCTTAAAATAACAAGTGTTATATATCAAATGTTATTTTATCATAGCGAGGATTTAAAGTCAATATAAAAAGAAAAATTCCCATCCACTTATGTGAAAGGGGTGGGAAATAGGTAAGAAGTAAAAATCCCTTGAACTGTTAAGTTCAAGGGATTTTTGGTGCCGGTGGCCGGACTCGAACCGGCACGGTATCGCTACCGGTGGATTTTGAGTCCACTACGTCTGCCAATTCCATCACACCGGCAAATTTATGGTGCGAAGGTTATTATACAACAATTGCTTTATAAAATCAAGTACTAATTTTATAAAATTTTAGTCCCCTTAAAATTTAAGGGGACTAGTGGGTTTAGTTATATGGTTTTTTAATTTCTACGTCATATTTTTGCGCCAAATCGCAAACCGCGTTATGACAGGTAAAGAGTATTCCTTGACCATCTTCGCAAAACTCTTTTAAGAACTTGATAGCCGTTTCTGTACGGGTATCGTCATATTGCGAGAGCGAATCATCAAGGAAGATAGGTAATGATTCGTCACCACCGATAAGGGTTGTTATTGCAAGACGTAGGCTTAAATACGCTTGGTGTGTAGCGCCAAGACTTAGGTGAAGTAGGTCGTGCATACCAAAACTATCGGTCTCTTCTACAGAAAGTTCTAGTTTGTCGGTTACGTTTACGGTCTTGTACTTGCCGTCGGTAAGGCGAGAGAAGATAGCGTGGGTTGCTTTTTCAAGCTCGCTACCGTAACCGCGACGAAGCTCGTAAAAGCTTTCTTCCAAAACGCTTACTGCAAGGTCGGCAGCATCGCAAAATGCCTGTTTAGCATTGATTTTTTCTTGAAGATCTGCAATTTCGCGCTTGATTTCTTCGGGGTTTTCGCTATGTCTAAACGAGGTTTTAATTTTGGTTGCGATTTCGGTAATATCGTTTTTGATATTAGATATTTGTTCGCTGAGTGCTTCGTACTCGGCCTTAACCGCGTCAAAGTCAACGTCGTCGCCATTTTCAGCATTTAGCGCCTCAAGTTTTTTAGCTGCATCGTCATAGTCAATATTACCCAAATACTGACTAGCGGTTTTAAGTTGCAATTTTATCTCTTTAAGTTCATTGGTCTTTTGCTTTAGCTCTTGTAGCTTTTCTTCGATAGACTCTATTGTGTCGATAGAATCAAAGCCTGATAAGTACCCAAATAATTCATCCTTTGCGGCCGTTGCTTTTTCTTGCTCGGTTTGCAAAAGTTCTTGCTTTTTAGCAAGGTCGTCAAGACGTTGTTGCTTGATGGTAGCGTCGGCCTGTAAAACTGAATTTAGGGTGTTGATGCTAGCCGTTACGTTATTTATTTGTTCTTGCGCGGTGTTTTTTGACGCCTTGATTTCGGCAAGAGAATTATTGGCGTCGGCAAGTTTGTTTTGTGCGCTGGCAATGCCTGACGCATTTGTTGGTTTGATAATAAATGATAGCACAAGCAATACTGCCGCTACGCCAATTGCCGCCGCTGCAGCAATAACGTTAACAAATGCCGCGCAAGCGCCACCTGCGGCTGCTAGCACGATAGCAAGGACTAATAGCGCAGGATTTACCGCAGATTTTTTGTTTTGCGCCAACTCGAGTTCGGATTTAAGCTCTTCTACACGAGAGGTGAGGGTTGATTCTTCTGCTAGGTATTTTTCTTTTTTCTCTTCAAGCGCTTTTACCTCGGTCTTGAGGTTTTCGATTTGTTCTTTTGCACTTTCGGGCGAAGCGTTCTGTAGCGCTATTGCCTCGTTAATGCGAGCGATATCTTGGTTAATATTGTCGCATCTATCAAGAGCAGATTTATACTTATTAAGACCAAATTCTATTTTGCCGGTAAGGTTCTCGTTGATTACGGTACCGTCTGCTAGTGTAAGAGATGCGGCAAGTTCGTCTAGACGAGCCTTTGTGTCTAAAAAGTCGATTAGTTTTTCGCGGTTTTTAATGTCTTGTTCCTTATCAACAATTACCTTTAGTTCGCGAGACTTTTTGTTAAGACGTTCATACTCGGCAAGTTTTACGGTAGCCTCATCGTTAAGTTGTGACTTTAGTTTGGCGTCGTTTTCGGCGTTTGTAAGACGAGTGTTAAGAGAAGAAAGAGTTTCTAAATCTTCGGCACAAGAACCGCTTCTGCCACTTTTTGAAATAAGCTTGTGACGTGTTGCCAAAATGTTTTCTTCTATCTTTTTATAAGAAACGTCTTCACTACCCGTAAGAGCAACGTTAGAGAGCTTACCGTTAATTTCGCCTGCGGCAGCATCGTCTTTTATAAAGTCGCCGTTACCGATAAATAGACTGCGCTCAAACGCGGAAGAAGAAAGACCAAAAAAGTCTTGTCCTAGATTTTTGCTGGTGTTAATTTTTTCACCGCTATCTAAATCGGTAAGGGTTAATTTGTCGGTCGAGTCGCTGGTGCGAAAGATTTTTTCGATTTGATAACGTTTGCCATTATGCTCGAAATCGATTCTACCGCCCATAACGCTACCGTCCCAAGGGGTGTATTTTTGACGGATTTTGGTGCTGGCGCTACCTGTACCGTAGAACATTGTTTTAATAAAGGTTGCAACGGTGCTTTTGCCGTCTTCATTTTGACCATAGATAACGTTAAGGCCATCACTGAGGTCTAGGGTAAAGTCTTTTAAACCGCCAAAAGCGGAGATATAAATTTTATTAAGTTTCATCGTAGTTTACTCCTCCGCTAAATGCTTTAATACCAATGTTAAGCGCGTATAGTAGTTTTGCTTTTTCACAACTTTCGGCGCTTTCAATTTTTGTGAGCATCTTTTTAACAAAAATACCTTTTAGGGTGTTTTCTTTTGATAGTGATTCATAGTCGATTTTAAACTCGGTGTTGTCGCGTAGTTTTACAAAATAAACCGAGTCGGCAACGCGGGTGGTAATTTCGGCAAGTGAAAGTTTTATGCCGTCGTCAATACCACCGGTGAGTATAATTTTGTATAGGTTGTCGGCAAAACTGTCGGGGTATTTGTCTTTTATAAACTGCAATACTTTATCAGCGATTTCGTTTGAGGTTGCAAGATCGGTAATATCAACGTTTTCGGTCAGATGCATTCTTTTGCAAACGGGAACAAAATCTAGTTTGCAATCGCCCATTGACACTTCACCTAGGTAAACACCCTTTTCGCCAAGCTCGTCAAAGCCTTGTCCTTCGGGACAACCGCAGTAGGCGATGAAAGAGTCGCCAATTTTGCCGATATCGGTGCGTTTGTGAACGTGACCTAGCGCGATATAGTCCATACCCGATGATTTGATAAAATCACTGGTAATAGAGTTGTAATCAGAGCCCAAATCACTGCGCAAATCGCCGTGAATACACATAAGATTTATAAAACTGTTATCGGTTGAAAGCGAGAAACTCTCACTACCTGCCATATACGTTTCTTTAAACGATTTACCATACACGCGAGTGTTAAGCTCACTAAACTCTATACAGTCGTCACTAGTCTTTAACACGTAAAGGTTAGAGGGAAGGGTGTGCTTTGTGAATGGAGAGTCGGCATTAAGAGGGTCGTGATTACCCGCCGCATACACGATTTTTATATCGGGAATAGAAGAAAGACATTCAAAAACTCTAGTAACAAAAGAATCTTCGATATTGTTTGAGTTAAACAAATCGCCCGCGATAAGCAAAATATCTACGCTAGAATCTTTAGCTAGTTTTACAATGTTTTCAAAGGTGATAAGTGTTTCTGCGCGACGACTATCTGCTAGAGTGCCTAGCGAGCTTTCGGCAGCGCCGATATGTAGGTCCGCGCAATGTAAAATTTTAACTGAACTCATAAGATAACCTTCTTAAATATATAAGATATATTACAGTATAACACCTTTTTCGACATAATTAAAGTATTATTTAAATTTATTAAAAAATAATATAAATTTGTGGACTTTTGTCGTAAGTTATGATATAATCTCGGTGCATTACACGAGAGGATAAAATTGATGGGAATTTTTAAACGAAAAAGTAATATAGTGTTTTTGTTTATTATATTTTTGCTTGTAGCGGCGCTTGCTGGCGTGTCGTATTTTGCTTATTTAAAGAATAACGATTATAAAGCTGCTTCAAAAGAACTTACCACTATACAAGAAGAAAACGAGAGCGAACTTGCAAAAGTAGAAAAACGAATTGAAGAACTTGAAAGTGAGATTGCCGAGTTGGAAACCAATTCTGATATAAGCGAGCAAGAAAAAGCCGAGCTTAACTCACAGTTGCAGTCAGCATTGGAAGAAAAAGCAAGACTTGAGAAAGAAAACAGTAGCCTAAAGTCAGAAAACTCGCTACTGCTTCGCAGAAAGGCGTTGCAAGACGCTATTAGATTAAACGCCGTTAAACAGTCAGACACCGCAAAAAGTGGTGTCTGTTATCTTACTTTTGATGATGGTCCATCAGATAACACACTTAAAATTTTAGATATTCTAGATACGTATAACGCAAAGGCGACTTTTTTTGTAGTGGGTACTGCCAAAACACAGTATTTGCCAAAAATTGCTGCCAAAGGTCACGCAATTGGATTACACTCAACAAGCCATAAGTATAACGTTATTTACGATGATATTGAAAGTTATCTTACCGACGTTCAGGGAATATCTGACATAGTGTATAAAAAAACCGGTATTCGCAGTAATTTGCTTCGTTTTCCGGGTGGTAGTAGCAACGTTATAAGCAAGAATTATTGCGAGGGTCTTATGACCGATTTGACCAAGCGTATGCCAAATTTAGGTTACGCTTATTTTGACTGGAACGTTGTATCGGGTGATGCCGATGCAGCAAGCGTGCCTGCGGCAACTATTGCAAACAACGTTTTAACCAGAGCAAAGGGCAAAAAGAGTATTTGTGTGCTAATGCACGATACGTCGGCAAAAAACACTACGGTCGAGGCTCTGCCCGCAATTTTAGAGGGGCTTAGCAAAATGGGTTTTCGCTTTGAAAAACTAACTGCCGAAACGTTTGGCTTTCATCAAAATTTAAATAACTAACAAAATCATTTGGAGGATATTATGGAATATTTAATAGCTTGTGATTTAGAGGGTATTCATGGAGTAGTAGGCGAGCCTAACAAGGGGCTTTTGACCGATATTCCCGATTATAAGGTTGCAACCGCAAATGCCGAAAAGGAAATCAACACAGTTGCAAAGGCGCTTTTTGACAGCGGCGCTACAAAGGTTGTTTTATGGGATAATCATGGTGCTTTGGTAAACGTTAATCGAGATAACATTGATAGTCGCGTAATACATATAGACGTAAACGCTATTAAGGGTAAGCCTCGTTATGATTTTGTAAGGGAACATAACTTTGCGGGCATTGTTTTTGTTGGTTATCATTCACGCGAGGGTACGCTAAACGGCGTTTTGGCGCACACCTTTAGTTCGGTTGCTATTCAGTATATGAAGATTAACGGCAAGGCAGTAGGCGAGTTGGAAATAGATAGTTATATCTGCGCAAAACACGGCATTGCCCCTATATTCTTTTCTAGTGATGATATTTGCGTTGCACAGTTTAAGCAAACTGCACCTAATATAACTAGTGTTATTACAAAATATGCAAAGGGTAGAAATGCCGCTGATTTTATTGACGAAGATAAAGTGCTACAAGATATGTACAACGGTGTGTGTGAAGCGGTTAAAAAAGATAATCCACTTATACCAATGACTACACCGCTTGAACTTGAGGTAAGATATACTAGAATGGAGCGCGCCGCAGACAAGGTTAAGCTTGCGCAAGAAAAGAATATACCTGTAAGATACGGCGAGGACGCACATATCTTGTTCTTAGAAATCGATAAAATCGACGATATACCATTCTTTAGCTAAAATATATTTTTGGTGAAAATAATGAAACTTAAAGCTAATGCAAAAATTAATTTAACCCTTGACGTTTTAGGCAAGCGTGAAGACGGCTATCATCTTATAGATTCGGTCTTTCAATCGGTGTCGCTTGGCGATATTGTTGAAGTAACTGTTGCCAATAGCATTGTTGTTTTTTGCAGTGACAGTTCAATATGCGACGAGTCTAACATTGCTTATAAAGCGGCTAAAAAGTTTTTTGAGTACAATGGTATTCAAGGCGGTGCTAACGTAAAAATCGAAAAGCATATACCACTAGCGTCGGGTGTGGGTGGCGGTAGCGCCGATGCGGCTGCGGTTATAGTAGCGCTTGATAGATTGTATAACACAAATCTATCACAAGACGCTTTGTGCGAGATTGGTTTGTCGGTTGGCGCCGACGTGCCGTTTTGTATTGTGGGTGGTACCGCTCGCGTTGGTGGTATTGGTGAAAGGATGGAAAGACTATCTAATATACCAGAGTGCGCAATACTACTTATAAAACACGGTCAAAAACTTTCTACCGCCGATATGTACAGGCAGGTTGACGCTTTCCCTCAAGAAAGTTTTTATACCGATAAAATGGTAGATGGTATAAGTAACGGCAATTTAAACACCATTTGCCAAAACGTATTTAACGCGTTTGATAGCGTGTGCGATAACGAAAGTTTGGTAAATAATATTAAAACGACCAAACCTTTGGCGGTATCGTTGTCGGGTAGCGGTCCTACCGTTTTTGCAATTTATGATAGTTTAGATAAAGCAAACGTGGCAAAAACTATATTGACCTCAAAAGGTTATAGCCCGTATATTGCAACTCCGTCTAAAAGCGGCATAGAAATTGAATAAAAACTTTTACTCCTGTCAATATTGCTTTTAGGAAAAATTTGACAGGAGTATTTTTATGAAAACAAAGATTAGAAAAAACATTGAACTAGGAGTTTTGTTTGGACTTATTTGCGCTGTTACGTTAAGTTTTGCTCGTTTTGAAACACGGTGTGACGAACTGCGCGAGGGTGTATTAAGACTGCATATAATTGCAAATTCCGATAGCGAGAGCGATCAACAACTAAAACTTGCGGTGCGCGATGAAATACTTAAAAATTCTACCGATATATTTGCAACTTGCGCTACCGTCGAGGATGCAATAATTACGGCGGAAAGTAAAATAGACGATATAAATAAAATCGCCAACAACGTATTAGAGCAAAGCGGTTTTGACTACGAGGCTCGTGTATCTGTAGGTGACAAGTATTTTGACACGCGAGAGTATGATGACTTTACCTTGCCCGCAGGTACTTATAAATCTCTTGTTGTTGATTTAGGGGATGCCAAGGGCAAAAATTGGTGGTGCGTGGTGTTTCCGTGTATATGCGTGCCTAGCGCTAGCGATAATAAACTGTCTGATAGTGTATCAAACGAGGCAGCAAAAACGGCTGAAAACGCGCCAAAATACAAAATAAAATTCAAAAGTATGGAAATTTACGAGAAAATCAAAAAAATATTTTCAAAAAACTGATAATTTTTTAAAATAATACTTGCATTTTTGAAAGTTATGTGGTAGAATTCCAATGTTACAACGAAAGAAAGGGGTGACAAGGATGAAAGAAGGAATACATCCTAACTACGAGAAGGTAACAATTAAATGTGCTTGTGGTGCCGAATTCGAGACACGCTCAACAAAGAATGATATCCGTTTAGATATATGTTCTAAATGTCATCCGTTTTTCACTGGTAAGCAGAAGTTGGTAGATACCGGCGGACGTGTTGACAGATTTAAGAAGCGTTTCGGTATGGAAGATAAATAATTATTACCGCAATTCCGCAATCGGCCTAAGGGTTGATTGCGGCTTTTTGTTTTAAAAAAATATTTTTAGGAGGGATTACGTGCAGGAGTATATTACAATAAACGGCGACTTTACCGCTGAATATGAAGAAAAACACTCGCGTTTTATCGCTACTTGTTTTCATTGTGAAACCGAGCAAGAAGCAAGCGAGATAATAGCCTCTCAAAAGAGTAAATACTGGGATGCAAGGCATAACGTATATGCCTATATATTACAAAACGGTACTGCGCGTTTTTCTGACGATGGCGAGCCACACGGTACTGCCGGCATGCCCATGCTTGACGTTATAAAAGGTAGCGGTATAACCAACGTTTTGGTGGTGGTTACTCGTTATTTTGGCGGTATTTTGTTGGGGACTGGCGGTCTTGTAAGGGCGTATAGCACTAGCACGCGCGACGCACTATCAGGCGCGCAAAAGGTTTTGATGTGTGAGTGCCAAGAATTTGTTATAGATTGTGATTACGGTAACTATGACCGCTTGACTCGTTTGCTTTCTGACACAGGCGGTATGGTTAAAAATACCGATTTTACCGACAAGGTAACGGTAAGCGTTATGTATAAAAAGTTAGACAGCGAGCCGTTTTTAGACAAACTTTGCGAGACTTTTGCATCAAAAATTACCGCCAAACTAGAAAATGAAATATTTTTTCCATTTAATTTGTAAAAAATAGAGGAATTTTCAATTTTTTTGATAATATATAATATGAAAGGGTGAAGTGTTTATGGATTGTATTAGACTTATTACCGAAAATATAGAAAAAGAAAATCTATCGCCTTACGCTACGTTAAGTACCGAGTCCGTAGGACGCGAGCGACCAGAAGAAAAGTGCGAGTTGCGTACTGATTTTCAGCGAGACCGCGACAGAATAATTCACTGCAAGGCTTTTAGACGTCTAAAACACAAAACGCAGGTATTTTTATCCCCAGAGTCCGATCATTACCGCACACGTCTTACCCATACGCTAGAGGTAGCTCAAATTGCGCGTACAATTGCAAGAGCGCTTCGTTTTAACGAAGATTTGGCAGAGGCCATAGCATTAGCGCACGACTTGGGTCACACACCATTTGGTCATGCGGGTGAGCGCGCTTTGGCAAATATATATCCTGGTGGTTTTACTCACTTTGCTCAAAGTGTTAGAGTTTGCCGAGTTATAGAAAAAAACGGCAAGGGACTTAATCTTACCCACGAGGTTCTTGACGGTGTTATGAACCATACGCGCGGCGAGTGGCCACACACACCAGAAGGCAAGATAGTTCGTTTTAGCGACCGTATTGCCTACATAAATCACGATATCGACGATGCGATTACCGCAGGCGTATTTAGTGAAGATATTATTCCTATCGAGCTTAGAGAGGTTTTAGGCTTTAAAAAGAGCGAGAGAATCAACACTCTTGTAAAATCTATTGTAAAAAATACCGAAAAAGACGACGTTAAGATGGATGAGCGCACTTTAAACGCTTATGAAACGTTACATAAATTTATGTACGACACAGTATATCTTAACCCCGTTGTTAAGTTTGAAGAAACCAAGGTTGACGGTATTGTAAGCGGTCTATATGACTATTTGCTTAAAAATCCTGACAAGCTTGACGATGAATACAAAATAATTCGCGAACGCGAGGGTGTTGAACGCGCAGCGGTGGATTATATTTCGGGCATGACAGACCATTATGCCGTTACAATGTATTCAGATATTTATATTCCAAAAGAGTGGAAAATCTAATGTGCTATTTTTGGTGCATTTGATATGATATAATACCAATTGATGAAAGGAGAGTGCAATATGGCGATACCTGAAGAAATTATAAACGAGATAAAATATCGTAATGATATAGAAACGGTTATAGCGCCATACGTTAATTTAAAAAGACAGGGCAAAAATTTAAAAGGTCTTTGTCCGTTCCACAACGAAAAAACACCCTCCTTTACAGTATATCCCGAAAATGGGTCGTTCTATTGTTTTGGTTGCGGTGTTGGTGGTGACGTTTTTAGTTTTGTGCGTCAGATAGAAAATCTAGATTATATAGATGCTGTAAAACTTCTTGCAGAGCGCAGTGGCGTAACCTTGCCGCAAGATGGTTATGACGACTCGATGCAAAAATTAAAAAATACTATATTTGAGATAAATCATAAGGCAGGAAAGTTCTATCACCAATATCTCTTGTCACCAGAGGGTAAATGGGCGCTAGATTATTTAACAGGTAGAGGCTTATCGATAGCTACTATCAAGCATTTTGGTCTGGGCGCTGCTCCTGACGGTTGGGACAACCTTATCAAGCATCTAAAAAGCAAGGGTTATAGTATAGCCGATATGATACAAGCCAACGTTGTAGGTAAAAGCCAACGTGGTACATATTACGATCGTTTCCGTAAACGAGTAATGTTCCCGATAATAAACATTCGCGGCAAGGTAATCGGATTTAGTGGTCGAGCAATGCCGGGCGATGACAAAGCAGGTGGCAAGTACGTTAACACGTCTGATACTCCCGTTTATAAAAAGAGTGAAAATCTATTTGCGATGAATTTTGCTAAAAATCATTGTGATGAACGCGTAATTTTGGTAGAAGGCAATATGGACGTTATCTCGCTACATCAAGCAGGATTTCAAAATACGGTAGCAGCTTTGGGTACGGCATTTACCGATGAGCAGGCAAAACTGCTTTCGCGTTATACGAAAGAGATTGTTCTTATAATGGACTCTGACGCGGCCGGTCAAAAGGCGGTGCGTAGAGCAGGCGAAATATTGCAAAACACAGGTCTTGAAATACGAGTGGTTGTACTACCTGACGGCAAGGACCCTGATGAGTATATCAAAAAGAACGGTGCTGCGCGTTTTAAGGCTTTGCTTGAGGGAGCGGCTAGTGAGATAGAATATAAACTGCTAACTGCGGTTGATGGTATCGACGTAACGCAGGACGATGGCAAGCTTAAATATCTAGCGCATGCTGCAGAAATTATAGCCGAGTCTAACGACGTTATGACACGCGACCTATATATTGGCAGGCTTTCTGATAAATATGGTGTTTCGCGCACTGCGCTTGAAACAAAGGTCAACGACCTAAGAAAAAGAAAAATCAAGCAATATGAAAAAAAGGTATTTGACGAAGTTACTAGACCCAAGATAGATAAAAGTGACGTTAATCCCGAAAAACGAATCTATCCTGCGGCGGTAGCGGCAGAAGAAACGGTCCTTGCGGTGCTTTTGCAACATCCTGATTTTTATAAAATTGCAGCAGAGCAACTTAAGGTCGAAGACGTGATTAGTACGGTAAATCGCCGCATATACAAAGCGCTTTGCGAGTGTATAGAATTGGGTAGAAATCCTGATTTATCATATTTTGGCGAGATGCTATCGGCCGCAGAGATGGGCTATCTAGCATCGCTTGCAAATAGCGAAAAGGGCGATAAAAATCCTCTTGTGGTATTAAAGGATTGCATAAAGGTAATATTAGATGAGGGTGTCAAAATTAAAACAAAAGATGTAAAGAGTATGACGGTTGACGACTGGGCAGAAAATTTACAACAGATAATAAATTCAAAGAAAAAAGGGGAAAATTATAATGGCAGAAAATAAAACAAAAAAGCTAACTCAAGAAGAACTAGAAAAGGAAGCAGATGCTTTTTTAGAGGCTGCTGACAAAAAGAATTCGCTAGACGATCTAGACAATATTCCTGACGAAGAGCCTACCGAGGCCGATCTTAAATTAGAAGAAGATAATCTTTTAGACCCAGATATTCTAGAACGTGATTATGACGACGAACCTACCGAAGACGAGTTAAAGCTTGAAGAAGTTGACGTTGATAATCTAGACGATGACTCAGCGCTTGAGAATATGTCGCTCGATGACCCGGTTAGGGTATATCTTCGTGAGATTGGTCGCGTGCCACTCCTTTCTTCTGAAGAAGAAAAAGATCTTGCTATAAAGATTAAAGAGGGCGACGAATACGCTAAAAAGCGCCTTACCGAAGCAAATCTTCGTCTTGTTGTAAGTATTGCTAAAAAATACGTTGGTCGCGGTATGTATTTCCTTGACCTTATTCAAGAGGGTAACGTTGGTCTTATAAAAGCGGTAGAAAAATTCGACTATACCAAAGGCTTTAAGTTCTCTACTTATGCTACTTGGTGGATCAGACAGGCTATTACTCGTGCTATTGCCGACCAAGCAAGAACTATTCGTATCCCGGTTCACATGGTTGAAACAATAAATAAGCTTAAGAAAATACAAACTCAGCTTTTGCATGAAAACGGCTATGAACCAAGTGAAGAACTCATTGCCAAAGAGATGAATTGCCCTGTTGAACGTGTGCGCGAGATTATGCGTGTAGCTCAAGAGCCTGTATCTATGGAAACACCAATCGGTCCTGAGGAAGATTCACGTCTTATGGACTTTATCCGTGATGAAGACGCTCTAGCACCAGACGATGCTGCGCTTAAAACAATTACTAATGAAGATATTGATGCAGTTCTTCGTACACTTTCTCCACGTGAAGAGGCTGTTATTCGTTTGCGTTTTGGTCTTAAAGATGGTCGTTGCCACACTCTCGAAGAGGTTGGTACCGAGTTTAACGTAACACGTGAGCGTATTCGTCAGATTGAGGCAAAGGCGCTTCGTAAGCTTCGCCATCCAGTAAGAAGTAATAAATTTAAAGATAGATAAGAGGCATAACTTTAATGAAATTCACATATAAAACTAATGGGGTTTGTTCTCGCAGTATTGATATCGAGATAGAAGATAACGTTCTAAAGAGCGTATCTTTTATGGGCGGTTGCAACGGTAATCTTAAGGGTATTGGTGCACTCGTTGCTGGTATGAATATTGATGACGTTATCGAGCGACTAGAGGATATTAAATGCGGATTTAAAAATACGTCTTGTCCGGCTCAATTAGCCGAGGCTTTAAAAAGCTATAAAAACGGACAGTAAGAAAAAGGTGATTTAAGTGCTAACAGATGATTTGGATGTGAAGATTGCGGGCGATAAGCCGTCAGAGGACGTTCGTCGCAATAAGAATAATCCTGTGCAGAATTCGTCTGTGAGTTCTGAACAGATTAAGGCTGCTAAAGCGATAGGTAAAGCTGTTGCAAACAGCTTTATTCGTGATGCCGAAACCGAGGTTGACGAAGAATTTCGCGACTTTGATATGATAGTACAAAGAAGATTGCTACTATCATTTACTGCTACCGCCGGATTTGAAAAGTACATTGGTAACGATACGCTTGACGGTATCGCGCAAAAGAGTTTTCTTGATACTATAAATAAGCATAGTACAGAACTATATAAAACCTCTAGCGATACGGGCGCGTTTTCGTTTTATTATCTTGCTTTTCGTAGAGGTAGCGAGGTTGAGCGCCGCATAGGTCAAACCTTTGCAATGCTTTGTTCACACGATGGCGACCCGATTTTTCAAGAACTTGGCGAAGCATTATATTGCTGGTTCTTGTCGGTAGTTCGCAAGGCAGTAGCCGAATATTTAAACGCTTAATTTAAATGCAAAAAAGGAAGGCTTTACGCCTTCCTTTTTATTTTTTATTATCGTTTTTCTTGTTGTCGTTTTTGTTTTGGTTATTCTTATTTTTGTTTTCGTTCACAAAAATCACCTCGCTTTCAGCAATAGTTTTTGCTTTGAGCGGGGTGATTATTCTTTATTTTACGTTATATAAAATTTTAGCATTTTTTGCGGTGAGGGTTAGTATTTGCTCGGGGGTTTTACCACGTATCTCGGCGATTTTTTCGGCGGTGTATTTTATTAGTCCCGAGTGACACAACTTGCCGCGATATGGCTCGGGGGCAAGGTAGGGGCAATCGGTTTCTACCAGTAATAACTCGTCGGGAATCATTTTGACTACGTCGGGTAACTTTTTGGCGTTTTTAAAGGTGATAACACCACCAACACCAATATATAACCCAAGTTTTATTAGTTCTTCTGCCATTTCGACACTGCCCGAGTAACAATGCACAACACCCTTTGGTTTGTGCTTTTTTAGTATTTCAAGAGTGTCACCATGCGCATCGCGATCGTGGATGATAATTGGCAAATCAAGTTCTTTGGCAATGGCGATTTGCTTTTCAAAGATTTCGATTTGTTTTTCTTTGTTATCACTTACCCAGTAATAATCAAGACCAATTTCACCAATTGCAACACATTTGGGGTGTTGCGCGAGCTCGCGTATTTGCTCGGGTGTTGTGCCGCTATCTATACTACCTGGGTGAATACCCACCGCCGCATAGACAAAGTCATAATCCTCGGCCATTTTGATAGCCGCTTTAGATGAATTTTGGTCACAACCACAGGTTACTATGCCGCAAACACCGTTTTGGTGCATTTCGCGAAAGAGCTCGTCACGTATTGGGTCAAAACGCTCGTCCTCGTAGTGACAGTGTGTGTCAAAAATAGGGTAGGAGTTTTTTAAATCTTCGCTATACATTATCTGATTTTGCAACCTTCTGGAATATCGTCAACAAATATTACCTTAACGTCGTCGTTAGGGCAGTCTGCCGCTAGTATCATACCGCTTGACTCAACACCGCAAAGTGTGGCAGGCTTTAGGTTAGACACAACGATTACGTTGCGACCGATAAGCTCGTCAGGGGTATAGTATTTAGCGATACCAGACGCTACTGTACGTGGCTTGCCGCTACCATCGTTAAGGGTGAGTTTTAATAGCTTTTTAGCCTTTGGAATTGGCTCGCAAGCCATTATTTTTGCGGTAGTAAGTTCTACCTTTGCAAAATCGTCGATAGAGATTTCAGGTAGTTTTACTATATTTTCGGCTTTTGCTGCTTCTTCGGCTTTTTTAGCCTGTTCTGCGGCGATTTCTTCTAGTACCTTTGGCATATCGATACGCGCAAAGAGTGGTGTAGCCTCGCCAACGGTAAATTCGCCTACTTTACCAAATGAAAGCTCGGTGTTGTCGCTATTGATTTGTGCGGCAATACTCTTGCAGCTTGATGGAATAACAGGGGTAAGCATAATACCAAGAAGTCTAATGCCTTCGAGTAGGTTGTAAAGAACTGCGTTAAGACGTGGTAGAGTAGCCTCGTCCTTGGCAAGAATCCAAGGGGTTGTTTCGTCGATATATTTGTTTAATCGTTTTGCAAAGTTCATAACGCACTCGCAAGCGTCTGCGTTGCGATAAGCGTCCATAAGCTTGTAGTATTTGTCGATTGTTTCTTTAGCGGTTGCGATAAGTTCGTTATCAAGGTCCTCGTTAGCGGTAGGCGCAGTTACCTTGCCACCAAAATACTTGTTTGTCATAGCAACGGTACGATTAACGAGGTTGCCAAGGGTGTTTGCTAGGTCGGAATTAAACTTGGTAATAAAGCTCTCGTAAGTGATGGTACCATCGTTTGTAAATGGAATTTCACTAAGCAAGTAGTAACGAACAGCATCAATGCCAAATCGAGCGGCAAGCTCGTCAGCATAGATTACGTTGCCCTTTGACTTAGACATTTTGTCCTCGCCTACTAGCACCCATGGGTGACCTAGAACCTGTTTTGGTAGTGGTTCACCAAGTGCCATAAGTATAATTGGCCAGTAAATGGTATGGAAACGAACGATATCTTTACCAATAACGTGCAAATCAGCAGGCCAAAGTTTTGCGTACTGGTCGCTGCTGCCGTCTGGGTTGTAACCAACGCCTGTGATATAGTTTGATAGAGCGTCGATCCAAACGTAGATAACGTGTTTGTCGTCAAAACTTACAGGCACGCCCCATTTGAATGAAGAACGTGAAACGCAAAGGTCTTGAAGACCGGGTTTGATAAAGTTGTTGAGCATTTCGTTTTTGCGAGAAACAGGCTGAATGAAGTCTGGATTTTGCTCAAAATACTCTACAAGTCTGTCTTGATATTTTGAAAGACGTAGGAAATATGCCTCTTCTTTAGAGTCGATAACCTCGCGACCACAGTCAGGGCATTTGCCGTCTATAAGCTGACTTTCGGTATAGAAAGATTCGCAAGGAACGCAGTATTTGCCCTCGTAGGTGCTCTTGTAGATATCGCCTTGTTCATAAAGCTTTTTAAATATCTTTTGAACAGCGTCTTCGTGATAATCGTCGGTGGTACGAATGAACTTGTCATAGCAAGTGTCTAGAGAGTCCCAAACTGCCTTGATATTAGCGGCAGCATTGTCGACAAATTCTTTTGGTGAAATGCCGTCTGCCTTTGCATATTCTTCTATCTTTTGACCGTGTTCGTCTGAACCTGTCATTAGATATACGTCAAAGCCCATCATCTTTTTGTAGCGGGCAATCATATCTGCAAGTACAATGTCATAAGCGTTGCCTATGTGTGGTTTGCGCGATGCGTAGGCAATCGCAGTTGTGATGTAAAATTTTTGTTTGTTTTCCATTTTGTATTCCTCCTACGGTTTTCGAATGAGAAAACCGATTATTGATAAAACAGTTGTGCCTAAAGCGTATAGCGAAATTAGTTCTGCATCCGGCATGGATTTAGCGCCGGAGAAAGCCGCGTACACAAAGTAAAGCGCGCCAAATATTGCAAATATAGAATAAAGCACAGTAAGAATTCGATTGCACTTATTTATGTTGGTAGCGCAGTTTACTATTTTTATAAAATTAAGACCGGTTCCGCGGAAAATAGCGGGGGATGAGCAACTTTGTGTGTCGGGTACTGCGTTTTTGTACATGTGCAGACCTGCGTTTGACATAACTTTAACCGAGTCTTCATATAGGTCAAAGTAGTCGCACAACATTGCTTCATTTACGTTTGGATCGCAGTTTTCGACAAGTAACAAAACACCGAGGTCGGTAATTTTGTGTAGTTCTTTTGCAACTGCGGCATCAACGTCGTATTGTATGATTATAAGCGCGCAGGCGGTGTTTGACGTAGCAACGTAAACGGGGAAGTAGCCTTGACGTAAAATCTTTTTGTCAACCTCAAGACTAGGTATTTCGATACCGTGCGCTTGCATTAGTGAACGGTTGCCTATAAACATAGGCTCGTTATCTACCCAACCCGATATACCAAGATTTTTTTCATATTTAACGGTGTCAGAGTCTGGGATAGAGTAAGAGGTATTTGTGCCGGCGATTTCTTCAAAAATTGGATTTAGCGGACTGCCAACCGCTTTTGTAAGAGAAGCGGCGCGTAGCAAAATCGCATCGATATTATTGTTTGACAAAACTTTCATATCGTGTAGGGTTATTGTGCCTTTTGGGAAAATATCGTTTACGTTTATGACTGCGGCGTTTGCGTTTTCGATTTTTTCGGCGGCGTAAATACCTGCTATCATAGCGCCCTTGCCGTTTAACTTTTTAGCGGCGGAAGATAACGGTAGGTTGTCGATAAGAAATGCTGTAGGAATAGCTGCTATACTTACAACACTTGTTGCGGCAACCATAGCGTTATATATATCATTTTCTAAAAAGAAGGTAATCATACCGCACGTTAATGCTAAAGCGAGCGTTACGTAAAAAACGATAGAAACCTTACCCGCCATAGTAGCGTGATAATCATAGTGTTTCATAAAATTCTCGACAAAACGAGTCTTTTTGTGCGCCGCTACCAAAATATCGCCCTCGATAGCGTGCTTTGCCATAGCAAAGGTGGTGGCAGGGTCGTTTATAAGTGTTACGGCATTTTTGGGATTATCGTTTACTATTTTTTTAAGACTAGCGTGCTTTGCCGACGTTGCTCTAAACTTGAATAGCGCGCGTACAAAAAGCATGATAGCGCATAAAAACATGAGTAAAAACGAGTCGTGGCTTGTAAATGCAGATACAAGACCGAGTGATAACGCGAGTAGTGAGTATAAAGCGGCTATAATATCAAAACTAGCGCGTTTGGTTGTTAGATTTTTAAAATCTACAAACATATTAGCGTTTGATAAAACCGATATAAACAAAAATGCGGTACAGGTTATCATTGCGCTTTGAGAATTGTATAATCTTAAGTTGCGCATTGAAGGTATAAAGAATGCAGAGAGAGCAATTATTACAAGAAAAGAGAAAATGGCGCCTAAAAAACAAGAGCGCTTTTTCTTTGCGAGTGATAAAAGTATTTTTTTGCCGCTTTGGTTATCGATATATTCGTTTTGTGGTTCAAAGTCGTCAAAATCAGTATGCTCTAGTTGAGGAGCAGAGTGGCTTGAAATATCCTCGGGTACGTTATCGCCAAGGTCAATGTGTTTGGTTACGCTGCTTATCGTTATATGGTCGGTATTGCCTTTGTGGTCTTTTACTGGTGTAAAACGAATTGTAGCGGTGTTTGAAATAGGTGGCTCGTTAGAAATACCAACCTCTTTTGTGTCGATATCCGAGATATCGGGCACGCTGATATCGGGCATTTCTTTTGGCTTTTCTTGTTGAAATAGGTTCTCGTAAAGCTTGCGATTTTCGCGAGCTTCGGCGTCGTTTACCATCTGTTCAAACGCAGGGGTAGGTGTGACGTTTGTCATATTTTTAGGCGGTATAAACTCTGCCTTTTTTTCTTCTACCACAGGTGGCGCAGGAGTTTGGTTTTTGCCTAAATCTTCTACAACAAAATCAAGACCGTATTTTTTTGAAAGGTTTTTCATAGCGTTTTCGCTATTGTTTTTTAGTATTTCGGCAACGCTTTCAAGTTCGTAAAGAGGTTTTTGCGTTTCGGTAACGTTATGTCCTTGTTCATCGATGGTGTATCGTTTAACCTTTTCGACAAGCGATTTTTTTGGAATAACGATAGCAGGAGCAACCTTTGTGGGTTGTTCTTCTGGATTTTTTGCGATAACGTTGTCGGTTTTGACTTCGTTCTTGATTTCAGGCTTTACTTCGGCTTTTGTTTCAACCGTTTCTTCTATTTTTTCTTTTGTATCAGTTTCAGGTTTAAGATAGACCTTCGTTGTTTCTGCCTTTACTTTATCGTTTGCTTTATTGGTATCGTTTTTAGAAGTTTCGGGTGCGCTCATGCGCTTTTTTAGCGCATCAAGAGCGTTGTTGTTTTGGTATTGTTGGTTCTCGTCATTAAATACCCAAAGACCTGAAACCTCATCGGCTGTAAAGGCGTGAGGCGCTAGATTTTTGTCGCCCGTTATTTTAATGGGTTCATCATCGGTATTGATGATAAAACCATTGTTTTCTTCTTTTCTTTTAGAGAAAAATCCCATTTATTTTCCCACCAATTTTAAATTAGTTTTTTCTTTTTCTTACAACTTCGTACATAAGTACGCCTGCGGCAACCGAAGCGTTGAGTGAGTTGATTTTGCCGCACATAGGAAGAGATATAATGCCGTCGCATTTTTTAGCAACCAAAGTACCGATGCCCTTGCCCTCGTTACCAATAACGATAGCGCAGGGGATATCGTAGTCGGTTTGTGTATAAGGAGCGCCGTCCATATCTGCGCCAAACACCCAAATGCCTTTTTCTTTAAGCTCGTCAATGGTGTTTGAAATGTTGGTAACGCGAGCAACCTTCATATAAGCGAGCGCGCCGGCTGAAGTTTTTTCAACAGTAGCGTTAAGCGATGCCGAGCGACGCTTTGGAATAATGATACCATGCACACCACAAGCCTCGGCTGTACGAATAATTGCGCCTAGGTTATGTGGGTCTTCGATTTCGTCACAAATTACGATGAATGGTTTTTCATTTCGTTCTTCGGCGGTTTTTAGTATTTCCTCAACGGTAGAATACTCTTGACTTGCGATCATAACCGCAACGCCCTGGTGGTTAGCGCCACCGCAGTAGTAATCTAGTTTTTGAGGACTGATTTCTTTAATTAGTATTCCGCGAGCGGCACACTTTGCGCGAATAGCGGTAACCGAGCCGCCTGTTACGCCGTGTGCAATAAGAAGTCGGTCGATTTCGCGACCCGAACGCAAAGCCTCCATAACAGGATTACGGCCGTATATAATATTGCCTTGTTTTGAATCAAGGTTTTCTCTGTTGTTTTCTTTAGTATTAAAATCCATAAAATCACCCATAAATTTATATATATAACAATTCATAATAAGTATATCATACATAAACAAAAAAATAAAGGGCAAAATTAAAGAAAATGGAGGTATTTTTATGAAAATTAAAGCAGTTTATGGTTTTGAGGTTTTGGACTCGCGCGGTAATCCAACTGTTGCGGCAAAAGTAGTGTGCGAAAACGGTGTAGAAGGCTTTGCAATTAGTCCGTCAGGCGCGTCAACCGGTACGTACGAAGCGCACGAATTGCGTGATAACGATAGCGCTCGTTATATGGGTAAAGGTGTTAAAAATGCAGTTGAAAATATCAATGCCGAAATTAGTAATTTGTTGTGCGGAAAATGTGTTTTTAATCAAAAAGAAATTGACGATTTAATGATTAAAACCGATGGCACCGATAATAAAACTCGCCTTGGCGCAAACGCGATTTTGGCGGTGTCGTTAGCGGTGGCAAAAGCGGCGGCAAACTTCCTTAAAATGCCGCTTTATCGTTATCTTGGTGGTGTAAACGCTAGTGTTTTACCGCGACCTATGATGAACATTTTAAACGGTGGCGCGCATGCGACAAATAACATCGATATACAGGAGTTTATGATCGTTCCACAGTGCGCAAAAACCTTTGCCGAAAGACTACGAATTTGTAGCGAAATTTATCATAATTTAGGCAAAATTTTAAAGAGTCAAAATCTTAGTACCGGTGTTGGTGACGAGGGCGGTTTTGCACCAAATCTTGATAGTGACGAGGCGGCGATAGAGCTTATTTTACAAGCGGTAGAAAAGGCAGGTTATAGCGGACAAATTAAGCTGGCGCTTGACGTGGCTTCAAGCGAGTGGTATAAGGACGGGAATTATACCCTGCCAAAACGTGACAAAACAATGACTGCCGAGCAGTTAATTGAGTATTATGGCGAGCTGGTTAGCAAATATCCTATCATTTCTATCGAAGATGGACTAAGTGAAAACGACTGGGAAGGTTGGCAAAAACTCACGCAAAAATTGGGCGACAAAATACAACTTGTAGGGGACGATTTGTTTGTTACAAATCCTGCTAGATTACAAGCGGGATTTGACAAAAAGGTTGCCAACGCGGTGCTTGTAAAACCTAATCAAATAGGCACTTTAACCGAAACACTAGAGGTAATTAAAATGGCGCAAGCAAAGGGGTACGCCGCGGTAATTTCGCACCGCTCGGGCGAGAGTGAGGACACAACAATTGCTGATATTGCGGTAGCTACAAACGCAGGACAAATAAAGACCGGTGCGCCATGTCGCACCGACCGCGTTGCGAAGTACAACAGGCTTTTGATGATAGAAAGCGAAGTTATGTAATAACTGTTTGTTGACTTTTTTAAAAATTTACTGTAAAATGGATAAGCAGTAGGGGCTGCAACCAATTTCGGTTTGCGGCCCATTTTTGTTGTGATGGAGTGATGTTTTGTTATGTCTGATAACAGACTGATTAATGCGTGTAAAAAACATCGTGAAATAATTGCTTATATTATATGTGGCGCGGCTACAACGCTTGTAAGTCTTGTAACTTATTACTTGTTTGCAAAGTTTATTTTTGACGTAAATAATGCTTTTGAGTTACAAATTACAAACGTGCTTTCGTGGATAATTAGCGTTGCGTTTGCCTTTGTTACAAATAGAATTTTTGTGTTCAAAAGTAAGGCGTCGCCACTAAAAGAATGCGTTAAGTTTTATATTGCAAGAATTGGCACTTTGCTTATAGATATGCTTTTGATGTATCTGTTTGTAACTATCTGTAAGTTTGACGATATGATTGTTAAGACTATCGTTCAAGTAGTTGTTATAGTGCTAAATTACGTTTTTGGTAAATTATTGGTATTTAAGGGGGAAAACTAAATGAAAAAGTTTGATACAGTTAT
The DNA here is from genome assembly GCA_017537245.1 of Clostridia bacterium. Taxonomy (GTDB): domain Bacteria; phylum Bacillota; class Clostridia; order Oscillospirales; family Acutalibacteraceae; genus UBA737. The sequence goes on from JAFYLD010000019.1 coordinate 30,505, forward strand.
AATCGGCGGCGGTATAGGCGGTCTTATGGCGGCTTATCGTTTGCGTCAAAAATCTCCTGATATGACAATAATCGTTACCGAGCGTGGTAATGAGCTTAACCGCCGAGTTTGTCCCGCAAGCAAAAACAACACCTGTGTTCACTGTAAAGTTTGTAGTATTACAAGCGGTTTTGCGGGGGCCGGCGCATTTAGTGACGGTAAGTTTAATCTAGGTACGGCTTACGGCGGTACTTTGGGCGAAGAACTTGGCGACGACGTAGCAAACCTATACATAAACGAGGTTGACAAAATACTTGTTGAATACTGTACTTCGGGTGTGCCAAAGGTGTATGAGTCTAACGATGAATTGCGCCTTAAATGTATTCAAAACAACCTTCGTTTGCTTGATATGAACGTTAAGCATTTGGGTACCGATAATAACTACGTTACAATGCAAAATCTTATAAATGCAATTCGCGAGTCGGGTACCGAGCTTTGTAGTTTTTACGACTGCGAAAAGATAGAAAAATCGGGCGACGGTTACGTGGCTTATTACACAAATGGCGAAGCGATAGAGTGCAAAAACGTTATAATCGCAACCGGTCGCTCGGGCGCTAATTTTGTGTCGAGTTTTTGTCGCGCAAACGACGTTAAAATGCGTTCAAATCATATTGATATTGGTGTGCGCGTAGAGATGAAAGATATTATTTGGCGCGAGTTTTCATCAAAAATTTACGAACCTAAAATTCTTTATAAAACCAAGACTTTTGAAGACAGATGCCGTATGTTTTGCTTTAATCAAGGTGGTCTTGTGTCGGCAGAAAATAATCACGGTATAATTACCGCGAACGGTCATTCTTATGCTCAACCCGAGAAAAAGACTGACAACTGCAACTTTGCAATTCTTTCAAGCATTCGTTTTACCGAGCCGTTTAATCAGCCTACCGAGTATGCCGAAAATATTTCTCGACTTGCTAATATGATAGGCAAAAACAACGTGCTTGTGCAACGTTTTGGCGACCTTATTAGAGGACGTCGCACCAACGAGCATCGTCTTTCACAAAACACGGTTATTCCTACTTTAAAGGCTACCGCGGGCGATATTTCGCTAGTGTTACCACACCGCATACTTACCAATATTATCGAAACAATTTATGCGCTAGATAAGGTAGCTCCCGGTACTGCAAATGACGACACCTTGCTTTACGGCTGCGAGAGTAAGTATTATTCAATTCGTCCTGAATTTATGAACAAAAACTTTGAACTTATTGATAACGTTTATATCATAGGTGACGGCAGTGGTATTTGCCGTGGTCTGTCGCAATCGGGCGCCATGGGTATATACGTAGCTGACTGTATAGCACAAAAATAGAATGATAAAAACTGGTTGCTTTTGCAATCAGTTTTTTCTTTTGACTTTATAAATAAAGTATGTTATATTATATAAGTAAAATTGTGTTTTATTAGGGGGATGCATAATGGCATTTGATAAAAACAATAGCATTAATGAAATTATCATCTTGTTTGATAAGGGAAATGGTTTTGATGGTGAAAGTGTTTTAACACACACTATCGGTAAGATATCAGAAAACATAGTTATACCACTTGAACTTGAAAGCGATGCTAAAGCGGTTAGACTTGAATTTTCGGGTATGAATTGTTGTGTGTTAAAGAATTTTTATATCACTGCAAACAATGAAATGATCGAATATAAGGGCAATTTTATTAACAATGCGAGCGAAAGCGACTTGTTATTTTTTAATTGTGAGCCGTTCGTAGAATTTAATGCTAGTCCAGAGCAAAATATCCTTAAAATCTCATTTAAATACGTATCGGTTATTTTGGGCGATGAAAGTGATGCAACTGTTAAAACTGCTAATAGCATGTTGTACTCCAATAATTCTCTTGAAGGAAAAAGTAACGAAGAACTAATAGAAATTATCAATTCCCAAAACAAAACCTTAATACAAAAAAACACAGTTCTAAAAAATAAGGATGCTCTTATCGCAGACCTTAATAAGAAGAATATTAACCTCAACAAAATATACGCAGAGGTAATACACAGTTTTTATTGGCGATTAACCTATCTTCCACGCAAAACTACATCCTTTATTAAGCGCGTTATGAAAAAAATACCATTTTTGATGACAACTTTGGTATTTACAAAGGGATTCTTGCGCGGAGGTTTTTACGAGGGTAAAAAGCGTGTGTTAAATTATAAGATAGCGACAGGCAAAATAAAGATAAATCCGCTTAAAATTCCAAAAGAGCAACGCAAAACAGAGGAAAGACATAGTTTTAGAAAAAGTCCTAAGTTTAGTATTCTAGTACCGCTTTACAATACGGCTGATATTTTCTTAAAAGAAATGATCGAGTCCGTACAGGGACAAACCTACAAAAATTGGGAACTTTGCCTTGCTGACGGTAGTGACGACGCTCACAGTGAGGTTGGTAAGTATTGCGTTTCGCTTGCCGAAAAAGATGAAAGAATCAAGTACGTTAAACTTGATGAAAACAAGGGTATTTCCGAGAATACAAACGAATGTCTAAAAATGGCAACAGGTGATTATATAGCGTTGTTTGATCACGACGATATATTACATCCTTCTGCATTGTTTGAATATGTAAAGGTTATAAACGATAAAAAAGCTGATTTTATATACTGTGACGAAGCAACATTTGTACGTGAAGAAAAAGACCCGTACAAGATTGTGTTTAAGCATCATAAACCAGAGTTTTCACCAGATACTTTGCGCAGCTATAACTACATTTGTCACTTTACTTGCTTTGCAAGAAATCTTTATGAAATGGTAGGCGGCTTTAACAAAGACTGTGACGGTAGCCAAGATTATGATTTAATCTTGCGACTTACCGAAAAGGCAAAGAGCATTGTCAGAATACCAAAACTTCTTTATTTTTGGCGTTCACACGCATTGTCTGTGGCTTCTGACGTTTCGGCAAAACCATACGTTGTTGACGCTGCAAAAAAAGCACTGTCTGCGCATCTTGACCGCGTAGGTTTAAAGGGCGAGGTAAAGGATGCGTATGCGCCTACAACCTATAGAATAAAGTATGAAATAAACAATAATCCAAAGGTTTCTATCATTATTCCAAACAAGGATCATATAGACGACCTTGAAAATTGTATAAATTCTATTTTGGCATTATCTACCTACAAAAATTATGAAATAATTGTTGTAGAAAATAATAGTACTGAAGATCAAACCTTTAGCTACTATGAACGCATTCAAAAAGAAAGTAGTAACGTAAAGGTTGTAACGTGGGATCAAAAGGGCTTTAACTATTCGGCAATTAATAATTTTGGCGCTAAATTTGCAACCGGTGAGTACGTATTGTTGCTTAATAACGATATTGAGATTATTACACCCGAGTGGATAGAAGAAATGCTTATGTTTGCGCAACGTAATGACGTTGGCGCGGTAGGTGCAAAGCTTTATTTCCCAGACGATACTATTCAACATGCCGGTGTTATCTTGGGTATTGGTGGCGTTGCGGGACATGCTCATAAAAACTATGACAGAAACGATTACGGATACGTATCACGTGCAGTAATTTCCCAAAACCTTACCGCTTGTACTGCCGCGTGCTTGCTTATTAGAAAAGACGTATTTGATAAAGTTAACGGTTTGGACGAGGGCTTTGCCGTTGCGTTTAACGACGTTGATTTGTGTATGAAGATAAGAAAAGCGGGCTATCTAATTGTGTTTACACCATTTGCTGAATTCTATCATTACGAGTCAAAGAGCCGTGGTATAGAAGATTCGCCCGAAAAGGTGGCAAGATTTAACGGAGAAATTAACCGTTTCTTGAAAAAGTGGGGTAATGAACTAGAGGCGGGCGACCCTTATTATAACCCGAATTTAACGCTTGATCGCGAAGATTTTTCGCTTAAATAACAACGCAAAACATAAAAATGACGATTTTTGGAAACTTTGTTGAAAAATCGTCATTTTTTTATTTACTTTTTAGATTAAAAGTGTTATTATATATTCGTATGAGACTGTTTAAAATATTCAGCCTCTCGAATTAAAATTTTTGGAGGAATTTAAACATGGCAAGAAAGTTTAAAACCATGGATGGTAACAACGCTGCGGCTCACGTGTCTTATGCGTTTACCGAAGTAGCAGGTATCTATCCTATTACACCATCCAGCCCAATGGCAGACTATGTTGACCAATGGTCAGCACAAGGCCTCAAGAACATTTTTGGAACAAAGGTTAACGTTGTAGAAATGCAGTCAGAAGCAGGCGCTGCAGGTACAGTTCACGGCTCACTCGCAGCTGGTGCTCTTACCACAACATTTACCGCTTCTCAGGGTCTTCTTTTGATGATCCCAAATATGTACAAAATCGCAGGCGAATTGTTGCCTTCAGTTTTCCACGTATCAGCTCGTTGCGTAGCTAGCCACGCTCTTAACATCTTTGGCGACCACTCTGACGTTTATGCATGCCGTCAGACAGGTTTTGCAATGCTTGCTGAATCAAATACTCAGGAAGTTATGGACCTTGGCGCAGTTGCTCACTTGGCAGCTATCAAGGGTCGCGTACCTTTCATCAACTTCTTTGACGGTTTCCGTACTTCTCACGAACTTCAGAAGATCGAAATCTGGGATTACGAAGATCTTAAAGAAATGTGCGATATGGATGCAGTTGCTGCGTTCCGTAAGCGTGCTCTTAACCCAGAGCGTCCTGTAATGCGTGGTTCACACCAGAACGACGATATCTTCTTCCAGAACAGAGAAGCTTGCAACAAGTACTATGAAGCACTTCCTGCAATCGTTGAAGAATACATGGACAAGGTTAATGCTAAACTTGGCACAGACTACAAACTCTTTAACTACTATGGTGCACCTGATGCAGAACGCGTAATCATCGCTATGGGTTCATTCTGCGACGTAGCTGAAGAAGTTATCGACTATATGACAGCTGCTGGCGAAAAGGTTGGTCTTATCAAGGTAAGACTTTATCGTCCTTTCGCTGCTGACAAGTTTGTTGAGGCTATTCCTGCAACTTGTAAGAAGATTGCAGTTCTCGACAGAACAAAAGAGCCTGGTTCACTTGGCGAACCACTTTACATGGACGTTATCAGCGCACTTGCACAAACAGGTCGCAAGATTGACACTGTTATCGGTGGTCGTTACGGTCTTGGTTCAAAAGATACTCCTCCTTCAAGCGTATTCGCTGTATATAAGGAACTAGCAAGTGACGCTCCACGTCACAACTTCACAATCGGTATCGTAGACGACGTTACCAACCTTTCACTCGCTGAAGAAGAAGCTCCAAACACCGCTGCAGAAGGCACAATCGAGTGCAAGTTCTGGGGTCTTGGTGGTGACGGTACTGTTGGTGCTAACAAAGACTCTATCAAGATTATCGGTGACCACACTGATAAATACGTTCAAGCTTACTTCCAGTATGACTCTAAGAAGACCGGTGGTATCACAATTTCTCACCTCCGTTTCGGCGACAAGCCAATCAAGAGCCCATACTACATCAACAAGGCTGACTTCGTTGCTTGTCACAACCCATCATACGTAATCAAGGGTTACAAGATGGTTAACGACGTTAAACCAGGCGGTGTATACCTCATTAACTGCCAGTGGACTCCTGAAGAGCTCAACGAGCATATGCCTGCTGATGCTAAGCGTTATATTGCTAACAACAATATTCAGCTTTACACTGTAAACGCTATTGATATGGCTGCCCAAATTGGTCTTGGTAAGCGTACAAACACTGTTCTTCAATCTGCATTCTTTGCTCTTTCTAACGTTCGTCCACGCGAAGAAGCAATCGGTTATATGAAAGAAAAAGCACAGAAGTTTATGAAGAAGGGTAAAGAAATCGTTGAAATGAACGAGAAGGCAATCGACGCAGGCGCTAACGCTTACGTTAAGATTGACGTTCCGGCTGACTGGGC
>JAFYLD010000020.1 GCA_017537245.1 Clostridia bacterium
AGAAGTTCGCAAAGATTTAGCATAATGGAAGAATCGGGTAGTGATCTGCCGTTTTCCCACTTAGATACCGCTCTATCGGTTATACCCAAACTTTCTGCAAGTTGCACTTGGGTAAGATTTTGCTCTTTGCGGCGCTCGGCAATAAATTTGCCAATTTTTACTAAATCCATAAAGCTTGCCTCCTTTAATATTAATATAAGCAATTTTCTTTAAAAAGTCTACATACCGTTGGTTGAGTTTATGAAAATATTGTACCATAACGAGTAAAAAAATTCAATGTTGTATTATTAAACTACTATTGTTCAAATCCCTTCTTCAAGTAGAAAAATTCAAAAGGAGTGGTATCGTAAGATACTACTCCTTTTAATTTGGAAGGACTGAAGGAATTCGATTTTTTTAGTTAAGGGGTATATGTTTGAACTCCCGTTAATAAACGATAAACTTAAAAATTATTCAATTACTGTAATTTCACGTTTAACTTTTGGTATATATCCGTCACAATCTTCCCACTCTTCTAAAAAATCGTCGGTTGATGTGAAATTTTCTATCAAGTTATAACCACGTTGTATTGTTATCATTTCAGAAAACCAAGTGCCTAGTTCAAACGAAATTTCGCGTGAATCTTCCAATGCGAAAATAAGTCCAACGGTAGAGTTAAATTCGTATAATTTTCCTTGGTACTCTATTGTTTGAAAATCGTTAACAACGGTAATGGATTTAATCTTATTCTTTACAGGAGTTTCAATCATTTCACCGTCAATCATAAAAGTTTTAATGTCGTCATCTATGGTTTCGGTTATTTCAAATTGAGCAACCTCATCTGTTGTTAAAAATCTATTAACCTCTTTAAATAGAGAAGTTAGTTTAAAAGATTTTTCACCAACATAAATTCCCACAATTCCATATACCATAGGACTGTTTATAAAAGGATCGCATTTATATTTATCAAATGTTTGGCCTATCATACTTTGAAGTATATTAATTGTGTTATTAGAAATAATTGTTGAATTATTCATTGCTTTCGTCCTATAAAATTTTCATATATTGAATTTTACGAGTAAATATCATTTTTGAAGAGAGCGTTTATCATTTTTGAAAACTCTTCTAAAGAAATTGATATCCCTTCTTCATCTAAAGTTTCTAAAATTTCTAAAACACTTATTATAGAATCAATTTCATTTTCTAAAATTTCATAGAGATCAGTAAACCAAATTACATTAACCCATTCAATGAGACGTTCTAATGTGATCTTTTTATTCACATAAGATTGAATTGTATTTATCAAGTCATGTCGATTTATTGTTTGTGGTTTTGTGCAAGTTACATTGTATAAATCTTCGCCAAGTTTGGTTTTAAGTTGTGATTTGTCAATTTCTAGATTTTTAAACTTTATAAGCAACTCTTTCATATTATTTCTCCTTTGTATGAATTAGTTTTCCGTTTGGGTCATAGGTTTCTTTATATACTCGAATGGTTTTTCCTTCGCTATCAATGATTTTATAATATATAGCTTTTGATCCAGGTACACGACCAGGATTTTCCATTTTTACAACATAGCTACCATCAGAATTTTTTTGTATTGAGTATCTATTGTAATTATTTGAGCTACCTTTAAAGAATGATTTTGCGCTTTTTTGTATTGGATTAGGTAGTGATGAAATAGATGAGATGGCAGAACTTTTTGTTGTGCCAGAAAATAGTGTTGTACTTCCCTTTGTATTATTATAAAGTCCGGATATTCCAGAACCCATTATACCAACCTCCTTCTTTTTGTAGAAGTCCAGTCGGGATAATGTACAAACTGAGTTTGATTTTTAAAATCACTGAATATACTATCGGGCATTCCGCCATAAACAAGAACTACTTTGGGATTTAGTTCTTCAAGCATTGCGGATAATCCCTCTTTGAAATAATGCTTGTTTTCACGACTTTTGATACAACCATATGTACCAATGGAAACAATACTATTTTTAGGAATTCCAAGAAATGCAAATTTCTCGGGTAGTTCTGCAGTCGTATAACTGCGTTCGTCACCCCAACGAACATTAGGTATTACATAAAGACCATTGGATTGCAAATAACGTCCAATTGCTCGGTTAATATACGTATTTGCAATTTGTAAACACAAGGGCATGTCTCTATATAAAGAACAATCTGGCGATATAATCGCAGAAAAGTCCTTAAGTTGTGCCAATAGTTCTTTTGTACTATTGAGGGCATTTAAAAACTTTTTATCATACTCATAAAAATGTACAGTTTCGGTTTTGTCCTTGCTTTGTCTAATTTGCGAGAACGGAATAAGAGCGGTAGGAATAATAATTTCTTTTGGTTTTTCTAATTGAGGAATTTCTAAAATTCCATCAAAAATAGCGTTGACAACAAGCTCTGAATTAAAGCCGTCATCTAAAATTGTTTTTTTCATAAAATTTTCCTTTCTGATTATATCATATTTTATATAAAAATGATACAGGAAAATTGACTGACATTCACTGACATACAACTGACATCTTTTTAGTGAAAAAGTGAAGAGTTAATAGTGAAAAAGTGAAAAAGACAAGTCTAAAATTAGACTTGTCTTTTTGGGCCCGCCCGAAGGGATTTTTCCGGCGCAAAGCGCCTATCGCCTAGCTAACGCTCGTTACCCACGTCGGCAAAAACAGTCCACCGGACTGTTTTCTTCCGCTGCGCTCCCTCCTTGTTCAAATCCCTTCGAACTAAAAACGGAGCACCAACCACAAGGGTTAATGCTCCATTTTTTGGCCCGCCCGAAGGGATTTGAACCCCCATTCTCCAGAATCGGAATCTGTTGCGTTATCCAGTTGCGCCACGGGCGGAATTAAATTTGAGTAAAAAGTAAGAGGTAAAAGTGAAAAAGTACGGTGTTTTTGCGCAGCAAAAACGATATACATCGTTTCGCATAGCGAAACACCGAACTTATTACTTCTTCACTATTACTTATTACTTAAAGAATAAACCAAGGGTTTATTCTTTGTATCCGTTTGGATTACCTTTTTGCCAACGCCATGTGTCTTCGCACATTTCTTCAATGCCGCGTTCTGCCTTCCAACCAAGTAAGTTAAACGCCTTGTCAGCGCAAGCGTAAACTTCGCCAAGGTCGCCTGGGCGACGTGGGTCAACAACGTATGGTACGTCAATGCCGGATGCTTTAACAAAAGCATTGCGAAGCTCAAGTACGCTTGTACCATTACCTGTACCAAGGTTGATTTCCTCGCAACCAAGGTTATTAAGAGCCCAAGTTACAGCCTTTACGTGACCGAGAGCAAGGTCAACTACGTGGATATAGTCACGCACGCCTGTGCCGTCTGGGGTGTCGTAGTCGTCGCCAAATACATGAAGTTCCTTTAACTTGCCAACCGCTACCTGTGAAATATATGGCATAAGGTTGTTTGGAATGCCCTTAGGATCTTCGCCGATAAGACCGCTCTTGTGAGCGCCGATTGGGTTAAAGTAACGAAGAAGCGCGATGCACCAATCTTTGTCAGAAACGTAAAGATCGCGCAAGATTTCTTCGATAAAGAGCTTTGTTCTACCATAAGGATTGGTAGCGCCTGTTGGCATACCTTCTACTAGTGGCACTTCGGTAGATGCGCCGTAAACGGTAGCAGAAGAAGAAAATACCAATTTCTTAACGTTAAATTCGGTCATAACCTCAATGAGCGCGTGTGTGCTTTCAAGGTTGTTTTTGTAGTACATAATTGGCTTTTGAACAGACTCGCCAACTGCCTTATGACCGGCAAAGTGAACTACTGCGTCAATTTTGTTTTCAGAAAAAATTTTGCGAAGAGCGTCATAGTTGCAAACGTCTTCTTCATAGAACTTAACTTTTTTGCCTGTAATTTTTTCTACGCGGTTGAGTGATTCAACACTACTGTTGTTAAGGTTGTCAACAACAATTACGTCGTAGCCAGCATTTAGCATTTCAACGCAGGTATGACTTCCTATGTAGCCTGCGCCACCGGTTAATAGAATTGCCATAAAAGGCACCCCCAAAAATATTTAATAAATTTTATCACATATAATTATATATACTATATATTATTTGTCAAGAAAAGAAAAGGTCGGTTTGTGTAAAACCGACCTAAAAATTTTTTATACACTTGTAGTATAACCAAGCACGCAAAGACTTGCTATTGCAATTATGATACCGATTATCTTTAGCGGGGTAGCTTTTTCTTTAAATAACGTTATCGAATAAACGGCCGACAACATCATAACGCCGCCGTTATCAACGGTATAAAGTACGGTTGCATCAACTTGTTCTAACAAAAGAACCAAAACGTTTACCGCAAGTCCCGATATAATCAAAAACAACGCTAGATATATTGCACTCTTTTTATTAAGGCAAAACGCTTTTAATGTAGCTTTCTTTTCTTTGCACAATAATTGAATAAGCGCTATAACACCCATAAGTCCGTAAGAAATGATTACCATTTCTTGGCTTTCGTTTGAGTTGTGTTGTTCTTGCGCTTTAAGTAATACACCGTAAAGACCGTTAAACAAGAACAAAAGCACACAAAACACAAAATATGATATCTTAGCGCCGCCAAGCTTAACGTTTTCTATATTCATTAAAAGGCAGGCTACAATCATAGTAACAATGGCAACGCATTGTATCAATGATGGGAAGGTACCAATTGTAATAGAGGTGTAAACAAGTGGTACAAAGATGCCACCAAAGAGCATCATCATGTTCATAAACGCGTATGAGCCACGCTCGCCGGCTTTGATTAGTGACGTATTATAACCAAAAAGCACCGCGGCGTTTAATGCGCCAAATACAAACGATAGCAAAGAAATTTCAAATCTAAATCCTGCAAACGCAAAGCTAAGTAGCGCTATTGCGATGCTTTGTGTTACGCACAAAACGGGACTTGAAAGTTCTGTTTTGCCGGGGTAGTTATCAGAATAAAATTTGCAAAAAAGCGTTTGCAAACTATAGATTACAACTAATCCTATGATGAGAAGTATTGGACCCATGTTTAAATAATAGCCTTTCTCTTACAAGCGTCTTTACACTTGCCGCAGTTTGTGCATTTGTCGGGGTTTATAACCGCAACGTTGTTTTCTAGTGAAATAGCCTCGTTTTCACAAGCCTTTACGCACATACCACACGCGATACAAGAGGTGGTACAAACCTTAACAACGTGAGCGCCTTTGTGACAATTTGAACAAAGCACGCGTGTCTTTTGCGCTTTTGGAACAATTTTTATAATTGATTTAGGGCATACAGTCGCGCACGCACCACAACCGCCGCACAAATCTTCGCATACTACAACCTTGCCGTCTTGTACGCTAATAGCGCCAAATTTGCACGCTGCAACGCAGTCGCCAAGACCAATACAGCCGAATTGACACTCGAGTGGTCCGCCGTGAACAAGACTTGCCGATAGGCAAGATGGTTTGCCTGTATATTCATACTTTTCTTTAGAATTTCTTTGGCACGCAACAACCGCTACCTTTGGTGTAGAAGAAATTTCTATGCCCAAAACTTCGCCAAGTGATTTTGCGGTGTTTTCACCACCGGGAGCGCATTTGTCAGGCTCTGCCTCACCGGCGGCAATTGCAGCGGCATAGCCGTCGCAACCGGTGTATCCACACGCGCCACAGTTAGCGCCCGGCAAACACTCACGGATTTTTTCCTCACGTTCATCGGTCGGTACTGCCATAAATTTTGATGCAAAAGCAAGACCAAGGCCTAAAACAAGACCAATAGCCGCAACAACAAGTACAGGAATCAAAATACTCATAATCTTAACCTCCTATACCTGCAAAGCCCAAGAACGAAAGCGCTACAATGGCGGCAGCGATTAACGTGATGGGGAGTCCCTTTAAAAATTCGGGCACGTCGGCTGTGTCTAGTTTTGAACGTACGCCTGCAAAAAGAATCATAGCAAGCAAGAAACCAATACCTGCTGCTAGCGCGTTAATAAGCGATAGACCAAAGCCTAGACCATCGTCGATATTGATGGTAGTAATACCAAGCACCGCGCAGTTGGTGGTAATAAGCGGTAGGTAAATACCTAGCGCGTTATAGATAGGCTTGATATACTTTTTAAGCACGATTTCTATAAGTTGAACGATAGCCGCGATAACTAGTATAAATACAACTGTTTGCAAGTAGGTATAGTTTGGATAAAGCAAATAGGTGTAAATTGGCCAAGTCGCAGCGGTGGCAATTACCATAACAAGCGTTACGGCAATACTCATAGAAAACGCGGTGTTTACTTTTTTAGAAACGCCTAGGAATGGGCAAATACCCATAAAACGCGAAAGTACCATATTGTTGGTAAGAATACCAGCAAGCAAAATCGCTACGATAGATGTTGTACTATTCATTGTTGCCACCTACCTTTTCAGCGTTTTGACAGTCGGTTGGTATTTCGTTGCTGTCTAGAACTGCGTTTTTACAAGCCGAGTGCATAGGACAACTAGCGCAACCCAAATGTTCTACAACCGGTTTGCCTTGTCGTTTTGAAATAGCGTTTGAAACCGCTACCAAAACGCCAAATACAAAGAAACCACCTGGAGGGAGCAAGAAGATTATCATTGGGTCGATAGTGTTTGCTGTAACTGTAAAACCAAATAACGTACCCGCGCCCAAAAGTTCGCGAATCATACCCATTAAGGTAAGGGTTGCGGTAAATCCAATACCCATACCCAAGCCGTCGAGAACACTAGGTAATACCGGGTTTTTAGATGCAAACATTTCGGCGCGTGCCAAAATGATGCAGTTTACAACTATAAGCGGTAAAAATACGCCAAGCGCTTCGTCAAGAGATGGTGTAAACGCCTTCACAAGCATTTGAACCACACTTACAAAACCTGCGATTACGGTAATAAAAGCAGGAATACGAACCTTATCGGGAATGAAATTGCGCAAAAGTGATATAACAAGGTTAGAACAAACCAAAACTATGGTTGCCGCAACACCCATACCAACGCCGTTTATAGCGGCAGTAGTAACCGCCAACGTAGGGCAGGTACCAAGCATAAGACGTAAAACGGGGTTTTCTTTAATGATACCGTTTGAAAAAATGCTCATATTTTTCGATTTCATTTAAGCTCGTCCCCCTTAGCAATTATTTCGTTTGCATATTCAAGCGCTTGGTTTACAGCAGTAGTTACAGCTTTTGAACTAATTGTAGCGCCGGTGACTGCGTTGATTTCGTTTTTAGCCGTATCGGCATTTCCGCCTTTTATGGCAACTACGTTGTGTGGTCTGCCTTCATACTGCTTATAAAAACTTTCGTTAGTAACGTTTTGACCAAGACCCGGTGTTTCGCTTGATGCGTCAAGAATCTCTACTGCGGCAACCGACGCGTCGGGATTTACCGCCGTCATAACCGAAATTTCGCCGCCATAGCCTTTGGCGGTGGTTTTAAATATGTAACCGATAGTTTTGCCGTCTTTTGTTACTATGTGATAATCAACTTTTTGTTCGTTCACAAACATAGTTGCAGGCTCGTATTCGCCCTTCATCAACTTTTCCATTGCTTTCTTTTCGTTTTCAAGTTGTAACTCGGCTATAGTATCTTTTGTTAATAGATTTGCAGAGCTTAACGCAAGTGTTACAACGATGCAAATAATCGTTAAAACTGCGGTGGGTCTAGCAATGTCACTATGTTTTTTGAAAAAAGCCACTATTTTATCGGTAAATGGTTTGGTTTTAGCGAGGATAGGCTTTAATTTGTTTAGCAATTCTTTCATTGCTTTGCCACCTCCCCAGCACCAAATGGTTTAGAAAGTGTAAAGCGATTTATATGAGGAGTAAGAATGTTCATAAGAAGTATTGCGTATGAAACACCCTCTGGAAGCGAACCAAACTGTCTTATAACAAAGGTGATAAGACCGCAACCAACACCAAAAATTAACTTGCCTAAATCGGTGGTAGGGCTGGTTACGTAGTCGGTAGCCATAAAGATAGCGCCTAGCATAAGACCGCCGCCAAATAAAGCAAGTTTTAAATCTCCGCCTGCAATAAGGGTGGCAAGCGCTACCGTACCAATAAATGCAACCGGAATAATTGGCTTTATAACGCGGCGAAGCATTAAATAAACGCCGCCTATAATAAGCAAGAATGATGACGTTTCGCCAATAGATCCCGCGTGCATACCAAAGAACATCTGCTTTAGGGTAAAGGTTGTTTCTTTTGCAAGTGGGGTAGCCGAGCTTACAACATCGATAGGGGAAACGTAATTAGACATTTGACCTGCAAAAGATACAAGCAATACTATTCTTGCGGTCATTGCAGGGTTTGCAAAGTTAAAACCAAGACCGCCAAACATTTGCTTTACAACGATTATTGCAACCACGCTACCAATAGCGGCAATCCAAAGGGGAGTTTGACTGCTTAAGTTCATACCGAGCAAAAGACCGGTTAAAACGGCCGAGAAATCACCGATGGTTTGTTGTCTTTTGAGCGCCAAATTCCATAACGCTTCGGCAGCTACCGCGGTTATTACGGTTGTAATAAGAACTAAAGCGGCGCTTAGACCAAAGAGAATACAACCATAAACTGCGGCGGGCAAAAGCGCAATAATAACGTCTAGCATAATGCCACGAGTAGAGTCTTCGTGTCTAATGTGCGGTGACGAAGTAACTTTTAAAAGTTTACTCATTTACTTTTGCCTCCTTAACTCTGCTTTTGCGGTACGCATTACCTGGGTAAGGTCGCGTTTGGCAGGACATACGTATGAACAACATCCGCATTCCATACAGTAATTTATGTTTAGCTCGCCAAGTTTTTGCGTGTCACCCACGCGTAAAGAGGTTTCTACCATAGCGGGGTATAAGGTCATTGGACACGTGTCTGCGCAACGACCACAACGAATACAAGCGGTTTGTGGTTGTGGCTTTTTGTCGCGCATAGCAAGTATCGCGTTGTTGCGTTTTTCAAGAACCGATTGGTCGCTTACTACAGGATTACCCATCATAGGTCCGCCCATAAGTATGCGGTCAACGTTTTCCATATCAACGCCTACGAAATCAAGGATTTCTTTTATAGGAGTACCTATTGGCACAATAAGATTTTTTGGCTCGTCAACTGCGGTGCCGTCAACCGTAATTCGCTTGGCTACAAGCGGCATACCGGTTTGTATAAAGCGGTAAAGGGTAGCAACACTCGTAACGTTCATAACGATACAACCAACGTCGCTTGGTAACTTGCCTGCGGGTAGTTTTCTGCCGGTTGCCGAGTAGATGATAACCTTTTCGGCACCTTGCGGATATTTAGAAGGTAGCTTCATAATCTTAACGCTATCGTCACTATCGCGGTGGTCGGCCGCTACCTGCATTAGTAGCTCGATAGCGCGTGGCTTGTTGCTTTCTACACCGATTATTACCTTTTCGATACCAAGCTTTTCTTTAATTAGATAAACGCCATCGATAACGTCGTTTAGTCCTTCTACGCATTCGCGATAGTCAGAGGTTATGTATGGCTCACACTCGGCCGCGTTAATAACAAGAGTATCAATCTTTACGTCCTTAGAAGGGGACAACTTAACGTGTGTTGGAAAACCTGCGCCACCAAGACCTACAAGACCGCATTGTTTTGCCGCTTCGGCAATATCGCTATAATCTTTTATCTCAAAAGGTTTGAGTTCGGGGTCCTTTTCCATTTTGCCGTCAGAGTCAATTACAACGTATTTTTGCAGAGTGCCGTTACCAATGGTAAGGTCTTTAATATCTGCAACAGTACCCGAAACACTAGAGTGTATAGGCGCGCTAACAAAACCGCCGGCTTCGGCAATAACTGTGCCTACAAACACATTATCACCCTTTTTGACAATAGGGTTTGCAGGAGCGCCAATGTGTTGAGATAGCGGAATATACACAGTCTTTGGCGCAGGCATAACCACGCTTTCAACCTCGGCCGTATTTTTTTGATGGTCTAAATGCATACCGCCGCGAATAAGCTTTACGGGGCGCAAAATACTTTCAGGGAATTTCATACCCAACCTCCAAAAATTTAAAATAAGCGAATCGCAAATTTCGTCATTGTTTAATTATTATAATATAAATATTATAAATTTACAAGTAATGTTAAAAAGTTGACAAAGGAAAAATTTTTACTCTTTACAAATGGTAGGATTTTTTGTATAATAAACCAAAGGAACAAATGTTTGTTGAAGGGGTGAAAAAAGTGAAAGACCGAGTAATTTTGCATTGCGATTTAAATAATTTTTTTGCGTCGGTATCACTGCTTTCTAACCCGACTCTTTATGATATGCCGGTGGCGGTTTGCGGCAGTGTAGAGGCGCGTCACGGCATAGTGCTTGCAAAGAACGAAATCGCAAAAAAACAGGGTGTAAAAACGGCCGAGGCTATTTGGGAGGCTAAACGCAAATGCCCAGATTTAGTAACGCTTTCGCCCGATTATGACAAATATCACGAATACTCTCTAAAAGCGCGTCAAATATACGCTCGCTATACCGATTTGGTAGAGCCGTTTGGCATTGACGAGTGTTGGCTTGACGTTACGGGTAGCACTATGCTTTTTGGCTCGGGAGAGCAAATTGCCGATAAAATCAGACGTGATATAAAGCGCGAGCTTGGCATTACCATTTCGGTAGGGGTAAGCTTTAACAAGGTTTTTGCAAAGCTTGGTTCAGATATGAAAAAACCTGATGCAATAACTATTATTAGCCGTGAGAATTTCAAGCAAAAAGTGTGGCCGTTACCTGTAAGTGATTTGCTTTTTGTTGGCATGCGCACCTGTGAAAAACTTAATCAAAGCGGCATTTTTACGGTGGGTGACGTTACTAAATGTGACGATACTATGCTAGCAAGATTACTTGGTAAATCGGGGACTCAGCTTAAACGTTACGCTTTGGGCAACGATAATTCACCCGTGGTGCCACCCAGTGAGGACGACGTGCCTAAAAGTATAGGTCGCACTATTACTCCGCCACAAGATATTACAACACGCGAAGAAGTTTGGAAGATATACATTAGCATAGCCGAAGAAATATCAGAAATCTTGCACAGCAAAAATCTGTACGCATCGACAATTCAGGTGCATACACGCGATTCTACCCTTAAAGTAAAAGAGTGTTCTCACACCGTTACAAATCCGCTAAACACTTCTATTTTACTAGCGCGAGAGGCTATAAAAATATTTGATGCGAGTTATAACTGGGATTTGCCGTTGCGTTCGGTCGGATTTAGAGTTACAAATTTAAAGGGCGATAACGTAGCTTTTCAGACCGATATTTTTGGTGAAGAAAAAAGCGATGAAAAACAAGAAATTATAGAAAATTCTATTCTTAAAGTTCGCCAAAAATTTGGGTTTGATAGCCTTAAAAGAGGTACTGTATGCGATAAATAAAAACACGCTGACTTAATATTAAGCCAGCGTGTTTTTTACTGATTATTTCTTATATAATGGAAAATATATTGCTGCACAATACCGCCGTAATTACCGACACTTTCGGGAATTTTGCCGTCAAAAAGTTGGTCTAGCGCACGATTAATCCAAACGTCGCGAGGAAAGGCATTTTTGTGTGAAAGTCCGTAAAGCAGTACGCAGTCGGCAACCTTTGGACCAACGCCCTTAATACCCATAAGAATACTGCGCGCGGTGTCATAATCGGTCTGTTTTAGCGCGTCAAGATTTATCTCGCCAGACGCGATTTTTTGCGCCGCGTCCAAAATATATTTAGCGCGAAAACCCGAGCGAATAACCGCTAAATCGTCGAGTGTTAATTTTGCAATTTTCTGGGCGGACGGGAATGTGTAACCACCCTTAATTTTATCGCCAAAATTTTCGCAAAGGCGCTCTACAATACCTTTAATTCGGGGAATATTGTTGTTTTGTGAAATTATAAATGAGCAAAGCGCCTCCCACGGCTCTTGGTTAAGTAGGCGTATTCCGCCGCAAAATTCCGCCGCTTTTTTAACGGTGGGGTGGGTAGATACTTCCTTTATAATTTGCCCGTAATCGCGGTCTAGGTCAAAATAATCTTTCCAAATTTTATCAAAGTCATTTTGACTTGAGCCTTTAATAACTATATCGCCGTCTTTTTCAAATATTTCAATATATTTTGAAAAAGCGATACCGCTCCATACGCCTGATTCATCTTGCGACCAACGAAAACACTGACCGCAATCGAGCGTTTGCGTAAGGTCAAAGTTTTGGACTTTTTTTATATAGATTAAATCTTTTTCGTTTTTTATCTCGTTCATACTGCACCTCTATTTACAATTATATATAGTTTGTGGTATAATGTCTATAATAAATTAGAGTAAAGGTTGTGAATATATGCGTGACGATATTTGTACCATACCTGTCTCAGAAGTATTTGAGGTAAGTGATGGTTGTCCGATATGTCGTATGAAACAAACGGTAGAGCAACATCTTATAACCTATATTTTAGGTGACGCTATGATGGAGCCTGACGTTCGTATAGAAACTAACAAAGTGGGTTTTTGCCCCGAGCATTATAACAAGATGATGGCAACTCGCGGTCGTTTGCAGTTGGCGCTTATGCTTGAAACACATATAAAAGAAATTAGCGAGCAAATCTTTGAAAAGAAGCTATTTAACGGCGCCGACAAAAAAGCAAGTAATATAAAAAAGGTGAGCGAAAGCTGTTTTATTTGTGAAAAGGTAAATTGGGGTATGGATCGAATGATAGATACCATTTACCGTTGCTATGAAAAAGAGCGCGATTTTAGAGATTTGTTTAACGCGCAGCCACAGTTTTGTATGCACCATTTTGAACTGCTTGCATCACGCGCAGACAAAAAGAAAATGCCAAAGTACGCAGGCGAGTTTAAAGAGAATTTAACCAGAATAACCGCCGACTATATAAAATCGCTTGGCGAAGATATTTCAAAGTACTGTTCTATGTATGATTATCGTAGCGCCGGCAAGGGTGATTGGGGTAACGCTGCCGATGCGGTTGAGCGCGCAGTAGAGTTTTTGAACGGTAATTGTGATTTACATAATGCGACAAAATAACTGCGTTTTGCAACTTATGTGGATAAGTTTTTGCCACTAAATAAGCGGTCTTTTCCACTTTTCCACCGAGTTATCCACATTTTTATGTTAACCTGAATATAATAACCTTTCTTTGCCAAAAATAAATTAAGCACAAAGAAAGGCGGAAATTTTTATGGTTAAAGGTGTAAATAAAACGGTAATAGAAGTGAACAATACGGGTAGCAAAGTGTTTGATAGAGTTGTGTTTTACGTAAGTCCAGGTTATAGCAATTTAAGTCAAAAAAATCTTAACAGAGCCATCAAAAATTTTACCATGCAAATTGACGATAGTGTTCCAAAGCGCAAAATGTCTTTGCGACAAAAATACGCACTTCGTCGCAGAGTAATAATAGCGGCTGTGGTGGGTTTGATATCTATAGTCGGTATAACGATGGCAATTATTTTATGAACATATTGTAAAAAAGCAAGGCGAGGGTAAATCTCGCCTTGCTTTTTTATATTACTTGTAATATAATGATAAATTAGTATGATTTAGAAATCTTTAAGGAGTAATTAATGGGTAATTTTAAAATCGGTGCTAAACTTTCCGGCAGTTTGGTTATTGCCGTTATAATAAGTTTCTTTATTTGCATGTCTATAAATGCTGTTTGTCAAATACTTTTCACCAAAAACGAGGGTTATACAGCCTACGTTTATACTGATGAAAGTGACGATCCCGTTGACCAATGGGAATACACCTTTACCGACCCTGATGGTGACGGTATTGATAACGGCGTTGACGAGAAAAAAGCGTATTATGACAAATTAGAGTTATATCAAGTAAAAACTTATAACAGACAGTCTAATCTTTCGGGTAGCGGTATGGCTGTGTATTTGGTAGTTTCACAGGTACTATGCGGTATATTGGTTATATCATTTGCAAGTAGCTCTACCTATAAACGTGGATTTAAAGATTCTAACCTTGTTCGTATAGGTCATATAAAACTCGACAAACTAAAAGGCTTTAAGATAGGTCTTATCGCAAACATACCATTCTTTGCGTTGTTTATCTTACTTATTGTTTGCAAACTGGGTTTGGCGCCTG